>CAMWJV010000076.1 GCA_947174665.1 uncultured Lachnospiraceae bacterium | reverse complement strand
AGTTTGTGTCTGCCAGGCTGTACTCGAAAGCTATCCGAGATATCGGAAGCGGAAATGAGAAGGGCATTGCAACGGCAAGAGACGGAGCAAGCGGCGTGGTCTTTACTGATGTGGACTTTGGCGAGTACGGATCCGATGAAATCACGCTGCCCATATTTGCTCTTTCCGGGGAACAATACCTGATTGATATTTGGGTCGGAACGCCCAATGAGGAGGAAAGCAGGCTGATTGACACGGTGGTTTACCGGAAGCCCTCTATCTGGAATGTATATCAGGAACAGACCTATATACTGCCTGAAAGGATCAGGGGTGTGGCGGACATCGGATTTATGCTGCATGATAAGGTGCATATCAAGGGCTTTGTCTTCAGCAGGCAGGAAAAGGCATACGGTAAGCTGTACGGAGGCGAGGCTAATGCTATCTACGGCGATACCTTTACCCGGGATGGGAATATTGTCCGGGGCATTGGTAACAATGTGTCGGTGGTGTATGAAAATATGGACTTTGGTTCGGAAGGGGCGGGAAGCGTCGCAATCTGTGGGAGGACTCCTTTGACTGTCAATACTATTCACATTCATTTTACGGACGAATCGGGGGAGACGGTGAATCGCATTGTGGAATTTGCGGGAGATGGCGGTAAGATACAAAACTTCTCCATTGAGAGGCTTCGGGGAAGGGGAAAAGTGGAACTGATTTTCCTGCCCGGCTGTAACTTTGATCTGGAGTCTATACAGTTCAGCCGCATCGGCTGATAGCGAAGGCTGTAACTCATGTGATATGAGCAGCTTCAGTTTGCCTGAAATTGTATGTAAGATTGGAGAGAATATATGCTGCATTTCCGAATATCGGATACTTATGATTCACTGCTGGCGCTTGCGGGTATAATCTTTGCTTTTGGAGCCACAGTGTTTGCAACCCACAAGCTGCAGGGAATCCTGCCGAAAGATGCGGGGCGGGAGTTTGCTCATGACGGCAAGCTTTCCGCAGGAAAGCCGAGAGGGGCGGGAATCATATTTGTGCTTTGTTTTGTGGCGGCTGCATTGCTGTTTGCGCCTCTGAAGGCGGAAATCGTCATTTACCTGATACTTATTGTCATCTGTATGATGACAGGCTTTCTGGATGACGCTTCCAGGATGCCATGGGGTGAGTACAAAAAAGGATTTCTGGATCTCTGTGTGGCTGCGCTGGTGGCCATGACTTATTTGAGATATAATCCCAGCACCATAGAACTGGCGCTGTTTCATATACAGCTGACCATTCCGCCTGCACTGTTTGCGGTTTTTATTATGGCTTTGGTGTGGACCTCTGTGAATGTGACCAACTGTGCGGACGGTGTGGACGGGCTTTCGGGAACCCTGGCTGTTATCTCCATCATGACTGTCTATGCGGTGGACAGGCTTTTGGGGAGGGGAGAGGACTTTTCTTTCCTGATACTGCTGTTTGCGGTTTGTATTCTGGGGTATCTCTGGTATAATGCCACACCCAGCAAGCTGATGATGGGAGATGCAGGTTCCCGTTCTATGGGGCTGTTTATCAGCATTGCGGTGCTGAAGACAGGCTGCCCGGTGCTGTATGTCCCTATTGCGCTGGTGTTGATCCTGGATGGAGGCCTGGGACTTGTAAAGGTTGCCCTGCTCCGCTTTTTGAAGATACGGATATTGAAGAATACCAGGACACCGCTGCACGACCATGTCAGGAAGGCCTGGGGCTGGTCTAACACCCAGACAGTGTTCCGCTTTGCCATTATCCAGATCATTCTGGCGGTGGCGGTGATCTATGGATTGCAGCAGGGCAGAGCGGTTTTCTGAACCGGGCAAATATTATAAACGCCGTCTGAAGGCGGCAGAATGCGAGGAACTATGTACGACGAACTGACGGCCGGAGATATTAAAAAGATGGAGGAAGAAATCGAGTACCGTAAGCTGGTGGTGCGTCCAAAGGCGCTTGAGGACGTGAAAGAGGCCAGAGCCCACGGAGATCTCAGCGAAAACTTTGAATATCATGCGGCAAAAAAGGTCAAAAATCAGAATGAGAGCCGTATACGCTATCTGGAGAGAATGATAAAAACAGCCAAGGTGATTTCTGAGGATTCCGCTGAGGACGAGGTAGGTATGAACAATACGGTGACGGTTGAGTTCGTGGATGACGGAACGGTGGAATCCTATAGAATTGTCACTACCGTCAGGGGAAATTCCCTGGAAAATCTTATCAGCAACAAGAGTCCTCTGGGAGAGGCGCTGCTTGGGAAAAAAGAGGGGGATACTGTCCATGTAAAGGTGAACGATACGATCAGTTATGACGTCAGGATTTTGAAAATAGAAAATACGGTAGATGACGGAAGCGACAAGCTTCGCAGTTTTTAGGAGATCAATATGAAAAACTATCTGCTCTTTGATTTGGATGGAACTTTGACTGACCCCAAAGTAGGTATTTGCACCTGTGTGCAGTATGCGCTGGCTTCCTTCGGCATAGATGAGCCGGATATTGACAAACTGACACCTTTTATCGGACCTCCTTTAAAGGACAGCTTTATGCAGTTTTATAACATGAACGACCAGCAGGCGGAGAGCGCTGTGGCAAAGTACCGGGAGCGTTTTCAGGATACGGGTCTCTTTGAAAATGAGCTTTATGACGGTATCCCGAAGATGCTTGAGGCTTTAAATTCCAAAGGAATGTATCTGGCGGTGGCATCCAGCAAGCCAACGGTGTTCGTGGAGCGTATACTTGAGCATTTTCACATTAAAAAATATTTTAAAGTTATTGTGGGAAGTGAGCTGGACGGCACAAGGGTGAACAAGGATGAGGTGGTGGCGGAGGCGCTGCGTCAGCTGTTTGGAGATAACCCCGTAGAAAAAGAGAAAGTGTACATGATCGGAGACCGCAGGTTTGATGTGGAAGGGGCCAGGGCGATAGGTGTGGAGAGCGTGGGCGTGACCTATGGCTATGGAGATATGGAAGAGCTGCGGGAGGCAAAGGCGGATTATATCGTCCGGTCCGTGGAGGAACTGCAGAGTTTTCTGCTGCGTGGCACGGAGGATACAAAGAAGGGGCTGACCTTTCAGATAATCTGGCAGACGATATACTCCTTTTTGATGTTTGTCCTTGTCAGGACAATTGCTCTGTCCCTCACCGTGAACCTGTTTCTTTTAATTGCAAAGAATGTACCGAAATTTTCGCTTTTGCTTTATGACGAAGCGGGCGAGGTCGCGGGAATTACCGGAAACGGATCTGCTATTGCACAGATCGTGGCTTTTATTGCGGGTTCCGCAATAGTATTCAGGACGGCCAGGGTCATGATCTTAAAGGCGGCAAAGGAATCCAGGCTGCTGCATATCAAAAAGGAACCAATACAGAACTACCTGTTTTTAGGGACAGCCACACTGGGAGCCATGCTGGGACTGAACATGCTGCTGGATCTTACGGGGATAACGAACAATTCCGCTGCATACCAGGCGGTTGCGGAACAACAGTATGCTGCCAGCATCTGGCTGGGCATCATTCTCTATGTGTTGATAGCGCCTCCGGCGGAAGAATTATTGTTCAGAGGCATTATCTATAATTGCCTGAAAGGTCCTGTGCGGCCTTTGGTTGCAATGCTGATGGCGGCTATGTTCTTTGGCGTGTATCACGGAAACTGGGTACAGGGCATATACGGTTTTCTCATGGCATGCCTGATGATATACGGCTATGAGTATTTTGGTGATTTCAGGGTGCCGGTGGCAATGCACGCGGCAGTCAATCTGATTTCGTACCTGTTGAGTAATACCTCCCTGGCCGTATCCGGCTTTGTCTGCTGGCCTGTGTGCGTGGTCTGCCTATGCCTGGCAGCAGGCGGGCTGTTTCTGCTGAGCAGGCAGAGAAAGGTATTTTTATGAAATTCTCCATTATTACAGTTGCGTTGAATCCCGGGGAGAAGCTGCAGGCCACGCTGGACAGTGTGTTCTGTCAGACCTGTACCGATTATGAGGTGATCTTGAAGGACGGGGGAAGTACCGACGGCTCCATGGACGGATGGAAGAGTGCGGCAGACTGCAGAGAGGATGCCGCGTCGCGCGTCCGCTTCTTTGAAAAGCCGGACAAGGGTATCTATGATGCCATGAATCAGGCAGTGCAACAGGCAGAAGGTGATTTTGTTCTGTTTTTGAACTGTGGAGACGTGCTGGCGGATGAACGGGTGCTGGAGCGGGTGGCGGAACGCATTGACGGAGAGCGGAAGGAGGAGAGTGCTGCCGGAGAGCTGCCGCTGGTGCTCTATGGTGATACATTCAGAGCAGGGACAGGGGTGCGGATTGCTTCGTCGCCGAAGATAACAGGCTTTACCTGTTACCGCAATATTCCCTGCCATCAGTCCTGCTTTTACAGCATAGACTTGTGCCGGACGAAGCCTTATGACCTGCAATATAAAATACGAGCGGATTATGACCATTTTCTCTGGTGCTTTTACAGGGCCGGGGCGAGGTTTCTGTACATGGAATTTCCGGTATCCTCCTATGAGGGCGGAGGCTATTCCGAGAGCAGGGAAAATGCGGAGCGGGACGGGAGAGAGCACAGAGCCATTGTACGGGAATACATGTCAGGGCCGGAGCTGTTCCGCTACCGTGCGGTTATGGCTCTGACCCTTGCACCCCTGCGGCGGAAGATGGCGGAGAGCAAGCTGTTTGCAGGATGTTATCATCGGCTGAAAATGATGGTATACGGCAGGCAGCAGCAAAACTGATATTACCCAATTTATACTGCTTAACGATTTCACTTGCCGGATTTCATTTAAAATTTCTTCATAATTTTCCTCTGTCAGCTGACAGGTTCCGTCTGCAAAGCAGCGGGTCATATAGTCATTCATCTCATGTATGTAATGTGTATAATCGCAGTAGTGATTCAGATCGGTAATAAAGTCATACAGGTTCTGAAAATAGTAGACAGACACATTTGGGTAGGAAAGCAGCATTTCTATAATTCGTTTTTCGCCGTATATTTCCGCTTTCAGACGGCCGTTTGCAGAGCAGCTATACCGGTACAGTACACTATACGGCGGAAAGAAGACTGTAAACTGAGTCTCCGGCATCGATTCAATATAAGGGGGAATCATCATATAAGTATTACGGTATCGCGTTTACATAGTCTATGGGCTCTAAATCGCCGACAATACAGCTGCCGTCATCTAAAATGACGGCAATGCTGTCCTCACTGTGGCTTGCAGTAGAAATAATTTCACCATCTATGCCTAAGTGCAACGCAAAAAAGTCTCTGCTGTCTTCGCAGCGGAGGACAACTGGGTCCCTTTCACAAATCGGCATGTAGTCTGTTCTGTGGTCCCGTTCAAACTAGGTATTTGTATTTCCATAATATGCCTGCATTTATTGGAGAGACTTTATCTTTTTCCGAATAGCCAGTTTAATAATGCCTGCCACTATCAAAAAAACAATCGTAAAGATGCCATTAACCAGAATACTTGTGTACCATGGAGCCGATTGCATGGCGTATAAATCAGGATGTGTCCTGTAATCCCAGAGCACATATGCTCCACGCCCTATAAAAACCCCGATAAACGATCCGATCAGTATATTTAAGACATAATTCAGTTTTTTCAGCATTTACAACATTTCCTTCCTGCAATTTCGATAATATTATTTTTGTCGCTTCTGCTACGGTTTTATTATAGCACTTCTTGCTTTTTTTGGGAATATTTGATCATGCAACGCTCTTTTCGGAATTGCATACCCGATGAAAATAGAATATAATTACACTGGCAACCGGAATTTGAGAAGATGTGCTACAATGGAAATAACTTTTGACAAAAGGAGTGAATTGTTATTAGGAAGAAAAACTTCGTAAGATTGAATAGCATAAGACAGGATTGAGGTAAGCAGATGTCAACACTATACGTTGCTTTTAAGGGGAATGGCAATTCCTCTAATAAAATTGTGAGAAGTCTTAACGGCGATAAATTGTTTTTGACCAATTCCTATGATGGATTAAAGAAGGATATTGATAATATCAGTGGTACATATGATTTAGTCTATATGTTTGGGCTGGATAAAGGATTAAAAGGGAATGTAAGAATAGAGTGCGCTGCCCAAAGAGGTGATAAGTGCTTATATTCTGATATGGATATTAATTCGATTGCGATGAAATTGAATCAAAGCGGAATTACTACCAAAATAGGAAACACGCCCACCCAATCTTTATGTAACGAAGCTTATTGGTACATGTTAAGAAAATGTAATTGCCATGCAGTGTTCTTCCATGTACCTTCCATAAAGTATATTACGGAATGTTTTATTGAAAGAGTACAAAAGTCCTTCGATTGACTCATTTGTGTTGTGGCGCTATGCTTCTTTGCATACAGTTCGACAAATCGGTACTTGAGAGGAGATACTGTATGCTTTATTTTATAAGACATGGTGAAACCGACTACTCAGAACGAAATACTAAAATATACCAAGGATTTGGAGTAAGTCTATCTAAATTGTCACAAACAGCTGCTATTCTCTCAAAAGAATTAGACATCGATATAATTATTGAAAATTAGAGTTTTTATCAATAAGTGATACAAAGGTAACAGATGAGGCACTGCCACAGCTGGCGGTCAACCGAAGCCTCACGATTATCTCTAACCGTACAAAAGAGGGAATGAAACAATTTCTTTGCGGCCAGTCAGGATTGCAGCCAGAAACGAAGTGGGTTTGTCGCTCAGCGGTATTTGGATTACTGCAGGGCTCATGGCTATAACGGCGTGGATCCGGGACAACAATGGTTCGCTGTTTCCTGCACTTCAAAAACCTTGCCATATAAAGATTATCTGGCTGTAATGGCAGAGGATGGTATAAAGATGAGTTTTCAGGATGAGATGAAAAAGATATTCCTGCGGGTTGCAGCGGGAGAAGTGGAACCGGCGGAATGGGAACAGTGGTGGAACAGCCACAGAGATAAGCTGGAAGAAACCCTTAATCTGGGCAATCGGAATCGGATCATGCCCGCCTCCTGGAAGGCGGATTATTACTGGATGACAAAGACCCAGAGCGGTATTGCCTATTATTTTCATACTCTGGGGCGTCCGGTGAAGACTTCTGATTATTATGAGAAAAAGGCACAGGAAGATGGTACAAACAACAGGCGTGCAGCCATGAAATCTTTTTATGAGCATACTGCTCCAGTCAGGGAGCAGTGGGAGAAATACCTGGAAGGGCATCCCACGGAGCCGGTGGATTTCGACTGGAGAAGCCTGCTGGGGACGCCGCCCGGGCAGAAACCGCCGCAGATTTTTTTTCAAAAGGCAAGGGATGAAGACCAGTGGAAGCAGACCCGTGAAGAACTGAAATTCCGATTAAAAGAAAACATGCAGGCGAAGATCATGCCTCTTGCAAAGGCTTATGGGATGAAAAAAGCCGGACCACAAACCTTTGTGAAGGAGAGGAATGATCTGGTGTGGTGCATACAGTTTACAGGCTATTTTCGCAGCGGTGGGTATGAAGCCATCCGATATTACCTCTGCCCCGTATATGCCATTTACACGGGAATTTTAGGGCTGCCCGGTCATATCTGCCGAGGGGAAAACTTTCAACGGGTAGAAAAGGGCTGGGGAGTGATCCAGTATGGTGGGGATGCTGTGGACGCCGCCATGGTGGAGAAAATCAACCGGAAGTTTGATGATATTCTGACATTTTTTGCGGATGGGGTGCTTCCCGAGTGGCAAAAGATCGACAGTATGGAAACATATTTTGCCGGAGAGCGCCTGGACTGGCTGAAAGCTGCGGAGAAGGGGCCGTGGGATCCCCGGACAGCCAGACCCATGTGGGATACCGGTTCGTCAGGCGGGGTGCTGATCACCGGTACGACAGGAGAACAGAAACATCCCTGGCGTGCTGATGCGTATCTGTTTGGCGTATGGAATCTGTTGTCGGGAAGGGAAGAAGAGGGCTACAGGCTTCTGGAGGAATGCGTGGAGCATGGCGCCGATTATATGAAGGATTGTCTGAAGAAGTATCCGGGAGCCTATAACGATGCAAGGCATCCGATGGCGGTGCTTTATTATAATGCAGAGCTTTTCGCCGGGACAAAACAGATCGCGGATGAAGGGGAGCGCCGGAAGGCAGTCCTGGAAACCTATGAAGAGGTATGCAGATTTATGCGGTATTATCATAAGCTGGCGAAGCGCATGGAAAGGTAAAGCCATGCAATTTAAGGTCAGGATAAAAGAGATTACGAATAAAGTCATGAAGGTGGAAGGGGATTCCGAAGGTACTCTCGTTGCCAGAGAAAGAAAGCCGGAAAGTATGAACAGAATAAACAGACAGATAGAAGACTGGATTGAAAAACTGAATTCAGGGGATATTACCGGGCTGAAAGCCGTATATAGCGCATTTGCGGCAGATGATGCGGATTTGATCAGACTGGCGGGGGAGGCTGTTGCAGGACAGCTTGGAGGATTACAGCTGTCATCACTTCTGAAACTCTGCGAACAATTCCGGAATTTCACCTCATTGGAATGGACTATCGATTGGGCGGAAGTTTCTTTGGATATGGTGAAAAAAGAACTGTCGGAAGAAGCGTACCGATATATACTGATTCTGGGTTCCTTCCATCCTAACGGCTATTTCAGGGAGAAGTGTATGTATGAGATGGCGGAATATGACAGAATGCTTTTCTGGTTGTTTTTTCGGGTGAATGACTGGGTTCGGGATGTCAGGATCGCCGCCTGCAGGGTGCTGGAAGTTTATTTGCAGAACGTCTGTGCAGAGGAACTTTTTTACAGTATGCCCGGTTATGAACGTCTGCAGAATTGTCGCCGACGCTCGGAAGAGCAGATGGAAAAATTGCGGAAGCAGATAGAAGCGAAGATGTCTCTGGCATGGAAGGAAACAGATATCAGCAGGATTCCGCTTATGGAACCCGGGGTGCGGAAAGCATTGTATAGAGTGCTGATACATTCAGGAACGCTTACACTTCAGGAGATGGATGACATTTTACAACAGGAAAAGCAGTCCGGTCTGAGAAGAATTCTGATAGAGGGAATCTTTGTGCGGCCTGACTGTACGGTGAATTGGGCGGAGTATTACCTCAGGGACTCCTCCGCAGTGATTCGCAGGAGGGCTGTGGAATTTAAATATGAGCATTTAAAGACCTGCTGGACAGGACTGGAGAAGATGCTTCTGGACAGCGGCCGTGGAGTGAGGGAGTATGCGGTCTATATTCTGGAGCGTCACAGCAGCTTTGATATCCGTGAGTACTACATGGAACATCTGGAAGATGACAAGCCTGAATATGCAATCATGGGTTTGGCGGAATTCAGTAGAAACGGCAATGTGCCGGAGCTTATGAAATGTCTGGAAAGACCGGAGAGGAAAGTATTGAAGTGTGTCATTCTTGCGCTGGGATATCAGGAAGATTTTACGGAGGAAGATTTTTTATGGCAGTATCTTCTTGACGGCAGAAATGAAATATCCAAAGCGGCGTATCTCTCAATTTTGAAAAGGGATATTTATCCGGGGGCAGAGAGGATATATGATGCATACATAAAAACAGAGGAGGGGCATCAGAAGAGATATCTTTTAAAGCTTCTCCTCAGGGAGAGCTCATGGAAACGTCTGCCTTACCTGGTGCGAATATATCACAGAGAGATGCCGGAGGAAGAAAGGCGTAAGGTGTTGTCAGGCATCAGGAACCGGTTTATGTATGGAAAGATGCCACAGTCATTGCGGGAGGATGTTCTTCTGGCTTTGGAGGAGAATGGCAGAGAGCTTCCGGATGGAATGGAAAAGGCAATTTTGCATGATATGAAATATGTGTAGTTGCAAAAACAGATTATGATTATACTGGATAGGAATTTTCGTAATGTGGATAGCATCATTTATCCACCGTCATTTTTACCACAGGCGATTTCTGTCAAATGATAAAAGAGCCAACAGAAAGGGATAAAATGGAAAGAAGAGATAAAGTCAACTACTACTTAGATCTGGCCAGGATGGTGGCGCAGCGGTCTACCTGCTTAAGACGGCATTACGGAGCGGTAATCGTGAAAAATGACGAGGTGATTTCTACCGGTTATGTGGGTGCGCCCAGAGGCAGGAAGAACTGTACAGATATCGGAGAATGCATCCGCATCAAGATGGAGATCCCAAGAGGCGAACGGTATGAGCTGTGCCGCAGCGTCCATGCGGAGGCAAATGCGATCATCAGCGCCTCCAGAGACAAGATGATCGGAAGCGCCCTTTATCTGGTGGGCGTGGAAGCGGATACGGGGGAGTACGTGAAGAACTCCTGTAGCTGCTCTATGTGCAAGAGACAGATCATTAATGCGGGTATTGAGACGATCTATGTCAGAGATACGGAGAACGAATACCGCGAGATTCCTGTGCAGCAGTGGATCGAGGACGATGAATCTGTAAACGGAACCTTGGGGTATTAGTGATTGAAAACAGGGACTTTTTTTCTGATAAAGCACTAGTTTATATGGAATACGAGGAATCAGAATGAAAATATATTCACAGGAAGAAGCAAGACAGGCGCTGTGCCGGTATCACAATTTGGATGGGGCGGAACCACTGCGCGGAAAAGCAGGCGTTGAAAAAATAATGCAGAGAATCCACAGCATTCAATACGACCCTTTGAATGTTGTGGCAAGGAATGCTGATCTTACGCTGCAGGCAAGAGTAAGTGATTACAGAGAAGAATATTTGAATGAGCTGTTATATAAAGAACACAGATTAATTGACGGATTTGATAAGGAAATGTGTATCTATGAGTCAAAAGATTTTGCCCGTTTCAGGTATGTGCGGAGTGAACATCAAAAGAGTGTAGTTCTTACCCTGCAATATCGCAATCAAATGGGAGCACTGGATATACTGGATGATGTGAGAGATTTTGTGGCGCAGCATGGCAGAACGGGGACGAAAGATATTTCTATCGGGGAAGTACGGGAAAGCCGATGGGGACCTAAGAAGTTATCAAGCGCTGCTCTGGACTATCTCTTTAACAGCGGAGAACTCTGCGTAGCTGATAAAAAGGGTACGCAGAAGTATTTTAATCTGACGGAGCGTGTACTCGATAACGCAGATTACCAATGTAATCAGAACATGACAATAGAAGAATTTCTGGAATGGTACACGGAAAGGCGAATACAGAGTGTGGGCCTTATATGGAATAAACCGGGAGGGGCCTGGCAGGGACACTTTTTAAGTGAAAACGAGCTGCGCAGTTCTGTACTTCAAACGCTGATTGATAAGAACAGGATTGATGAAATACAGATTGAAGGAATTGATGATATCTTCTATGGTTCAAAGGATATTCAGACATATACGGAATATCAGACTTCAGACAGTTATGCCAGATTTATTGCACCGTTGGATAATGTCATGTGGGACAGACAAATGACAGAAAGGCTGTTTGATTTTACTTATCGGTGGGAAGTGTATACTCCTGTTCCCAAAAGAAAATTTGGCTATTATGTGTTGCCGGTGTTATATAACGGTCAGTTCGTCGCAAGGTTTGAGGCAGAACCGATCCGTCAGGCAGGAGAGTTTGCTGTCAAAAACTGGTGGTGGGAGCCGGAGATCATCCCGGATGATGCTATGCTGGAAGCAATTAAAAAGGAGATGCTGCGTTTTGCTGAGTTTCTCCAGGTTGACTATTCAAAAGAAAATTTTGTAAAGTTGGGAGCGAAGTAAAAAGATAAAAAAGATTACATGGATAGGAGAGTGAAAAACGATGACAAGAGAAGATGCATGGAATTTACTGACAGAATATAATCAGGAGGAATTTCATCTGCGGCATGGACAGATTGTTGAAAATACAATGAAATATTTTGCGGATAAACTCGGCTATGGGGACGAGAAGGAATTCTGGGGAATCGTAGGATTATTGCACGACCTTGATTTTGAACGCTTTCCTGAGCAGCATTGTATCAAAAGCCAGGAGATTATGCGGGAGCGCGGAATCGACGAGAGAATCATTCATGCCACTGCAAGCCATGGCTATGGAATAACGGTGGACATAAAGCCGGAGCATGAGATGGAAAAGATTTTGTATGCGGTAGATGAGCTTACGGGCTTGATCGGGGCAGTGGTTCTTATGAGGCCGTCGAAGAGCGTGCAGGATCTGGAGCTGAAGTCGGTAAAAAAGAAATTCAAGGCAAACGGATTTGCTGCAGGATGTGACAGGGAAGTGATAAAACGGGGCGCAGATATGCTTGGCTGGACATTGGACAATCTGATACAGCAGACGATAGATGCACTTAAAACATTTGAGGATTGAGGAGGACTTATCATGAACACATTAGATGCAATCAAATCCCGCAGAAGTATCCGCAGATACAATTCGGAGGAACACGTGCCGCGGGAGCATGTCACACAGATGCTGGAGGCGGCTATGATGGCTCCCAGCGCCTGCAATACACGGCCATGGGAATTTGTCGTCGTGGAAAGCCGGGAAGTGAAGGACAAGATTATGAAAGCGATGCCCTATACCCAGATGCTTGCCACCGCTCCTCTGGCTATCGTAATCTGCGGCAGGCCTGACCTGCAGGAAAATATATGCCAGGGCTTCTGGCCTCAGGACTGCGGCGCCGCTGCCCAGAATATCCTGCTGGCGGCTAGGGAATTAGGATATGGAACCTGCTGGTGCGGCTGTTATCCCCTTGCGCAGCGGGTGGAAGAAATGCAGAAAATTCTGGCTGTCAGCAGCATTCCCCTTGCCGTCGTCGCAGTTGGCAAAGCCGATGAAACACCCGATGCAAGAGGTTTCCTCGACGAGACAAGGGTAAAGTACTTATAATAAGATATTCTGAAAATTAATCAGAAACCCAAATAATTATCAGATTATCTGACAATTCAAGAAAAAGTAGTTATTTACAAATAACCGAAAGTATTGTATAGTATCTAAGACAAGAGCGCAATGGAGCGTATTAAGGCTTCATTGCGCTCTTTTTGCATGAACGAAAAAAGCGAAGCGTTTTAAGTCCGATTATACGGCCTCCGCGCCAGTCCATAAGGTTGGCGAAAGGAGCAGTGTGAACGGTAATATCCGGACGAGAAGGAGGAGAAGAACATGTTTGATGTGATGAGGGAGCTTCCGAAGGCACCTCTTTACCGGGAGGAGTTCGAGCATGATAACTGCGGTATCGGCGCATGTGTAAATATTAAGGGTGAAAAGACCAGGGAGACTGTTGAAAATGCGCTGAAGATTGTGGAGAACCTGGAGCACAGGGCAGGAAAGGATGCAGAAGGCAAGACCGGCGACGGCGTGGGCATCCTGACCCAGATTCCACACAGGTTTTTTGTCAGAGTGACAAAGCCTTTAGGGATAGAGCTTGGCAGGGAGCGGGAGTACGGCGTGGGCATGTTCTTCTTTCCGCAGGAAGAGCTGCGCCGGAATCAGGCGAAGAAGATGTTTGAGATTATCGTGGAAAAGGAGGGACTGGAATTCCTGGGCTGGCGGGAAGTACCAACTTTTCCCAATGTGCTGGGACACAAGGCGGTGGAGTGTATGCCCCATATCATGCAGGGATTTGTCAGAAAACCCGCCAATGTAAAGAAGGGACTGGAGTTTGACAGAAGGCTCTACATTGCGAGACGTCTGTTTGAGCAATCCTCGGAGGACACCTATGTGGTATCCTTCTCCAGCCGCACCATCGTGTACAAGGGCATGTTCCTGGTGGGACAGCTGCGCACCTTCTTTGCGGACCTGCAGAGCGAGGATTATGTGTCGGCGATTGCCATGGTGCATTCCCGTTTTTCCACCAACACCAACCCCAGCTGGGAGCGCGCCCACCCCAACCGTTTTATGGTACATAACGGGGAGATCAACACTATCCGGGGCAATGCAGACAAGATGCTTGCCAGGGAAGAGAACATGGAGTCCGAGTACCTGAAAGGCCAGATGCACAAGGTTCTGCCAGCTATCAGCAAGACCGGCTCCGACTCCGCCATGCTGGACAATACGTTGGAATTTCTGGTCATGAGCGGCATGGATCTGCCCCTGGCTGTGATGATTGCTATCCCGGAGCCCTGGGCCAATGACAAAGTCATGTCCCAGGCAAAGAAAGATTTCTACCAATATTATGCAACCATGATGGAGCCCTGGGACGGGCCTGCATCCATCCTGTTTTCCGACGGGGACATTATGGGAGCGGTGCTGGACAGGAACGGACTTAGACCTTCCCGCTATCTGATCACGGATGATGACACCCTGATACTTTCTTCAGAGGTGGGGGTACTGGATATTGACCCCGCCAGGATCAAGACAAAGGAGCGGCTTCGCCCCGGCAAGATGCTGCTGGTGGACACGGTGCAGGGCAAGGTCATCTCCGACGAGGAGCTTAAGGAGAAGTATGCATCCCGCCAGCCCTACGGCGAATGGCTGGACAGTAATCTGGTATTCTTAAAGGATTTGACCATTCCCAACCAGCGCGTGCCGGAGTATACCAGTGAGGAGCGTCAGCGGATGCAGAAGGCCTTCGGCTACACCTATGACGAGCTGAAGACAAGTATCCTGCCCATGGCGAAGAACGGCGGTGAAGCGATCGCGGCCATGGGGGTGGATACCCCTCTTCCTGTGCTCAGCAAGACTTACCATCCCCTGTTCCATTATTTCAAGCAGTTGTTTGCACAGGTGACAAACCCGCCCATCGACGCTATCCGGGAGGAGATTGTTACCTCTACCACGGTGTACATCGGGCCGGAGGGAAATATTCTGCAGGAAACTCCCAAGAACTGTAATGTCCTCAGGGTAAACAACCCCATTCTGACAAACACGGATTTGTTGAAGATTAAGAGCATGAAGGCGGAGGGATTTCATGTGGAGGTGATTCCCATCACCTATTATAAAAATACCAGTCTGGAGCGCGCCATCGACAGGCTGTTTGTGGAGGCTGACAGGGCCTACCGGGACGGTGTAAACATTTTGATCCTCTCCGACAGAGGGGTGGATGAGAACCATGTACCTATTCCTTCCCTGCTTGCAGTTTCAGCTTTGAACCAATATCTGGTACACACTAAGAAGAGGACACGGGTGGCTTTGATCCTGGAGTCAGGTGAGCCTCGGGAGGTGCATCACTTTGCAACCCTCCTGGGCTACGGCGCCTGTGCCATCAATCCCTATCTGGCTCAGGATTCTATCAGGGAGCTGATTGACAACCACATGCTTGACAAGGATTACTATGCGGCGGTGAATGATTACAATAATGCGGTGCTTCATGGTATTGTGAAAATTGCGTCCAAGATGGGTATCAGTACCATCCAGTCTTATCAGGGCTCTCAGATTTTTGAGGCAATCGGTATTGATGGGGATGTGATCAGTAAGTATTTCAGCAACACGGTATGCCGGGTGGGCGGAATTACATTAAAGGATATTGAAAAACAGGTGGATTTGCTTCACTCCATGGCCTTTGACCCCCTGGGGCTGGGCAGTGACCTGACTCTGGACAGCCCGGGGCATCACAAGATGCGGAGCGGCGGTGAGGAGCATCTCTACAATCCCGCCACTATCCATATGCTTCAGGAATCCACCAGGCGGGGGGATTACAGCATGTTCAAGCAGTATACCGCCATGGTGAATGATGAGACAAAGGTCAGGAACCTGCGGGGACTTATGGATTTCAACTATCCTAAGAAGGGAATTGCCCTGGAGCAGGTGGAGCCGGTGGAGTCCATTGTGACCCGTTTCAAGACGGGAGCCATGTCCTACGGTTCCATTTCCAAAGAGGCTCATGAGACCATGGCAATCGCCATGAACAGGCTCCATGGAAAGAGTAATTCCGGCGAGGGCGGCGAGGATTTGGAAAGGCTGACTGCGGGACCCGACGGGCTGGACCGCTGCTCTGCCATCAAGCAGGTGGCAAGCGGCAGATTTGGCGTTACCAGCCGTTATCTGGTCAGCGCAAAGGAAATTCAGATTAAGATGGCTCAGGGGGCTAAGCCCGGCGAGGGCGGGCATCTGCCTGGAGGAAAGGTCTATCCCTGGATTGCCAAAACCAGGCATTCCACCCCGGGGGTTGCGCTGATTTCCCCGCCGCCTCACCATGACATTTACTCCATAGAGGATCTGGCACAGTTGATTTACGACCTGAAGAACGCCAACAAGGAGGCCAGAATTTCCGTGAAGCTGGTGTCTGAGGCGGGAGTGGGCACCGTGGCGGCAGGCGTTGCCAAGGCGGGGGCCCAGGTCATTCTGGTGTCAGGATATGACGGGGGCACCGGTGCGGCGCCCAGAAGCTCTATTCACAATGCAGGGCTGCCCTGGGAACTGGGGCTGGCGGAGACCCACCAGACCCTGATCATGAACGGTCTGAGAAATAAGGTGCGCATCGAGACCGATGGCAAGCTTATGAGCGGACGGGACGTGGCTATTGCGGCGATTCTGGGGGCGGAGGAATTCGGATTTGCCACAGCGCCTCTGGTGACCATGGGCTGCGTTATGATGAGAGTCTGCAACCTGGACACCTGTCC
>CAMWJV010000075.1 GCA_947174665.1 uncultured Lachnospiraceae bacterium | reverse complement strand
GTCACGGGAGGAAGAGTGACTGTGAATTTTGACAATTTTATAAACTGGGGAATTCAGCTGGGGGACAATATTACAGGCAGCCTGCCCGACACGGGATATAGCATTGATGATGCTGCCAGCTTTGATTCCCGCTATGACATAATGAGCGGGGATGTAGAAAAGTTCTGTCTCGGTGATGGAGTGGAGGAATTGAAAATCGAAGCGGGCGGTTGTTTGTTCAACACCCGGGCATCCGGTGACGATTCTTTCTACGTAACGGCATCTGATTGCGGAAAATTCCAGGCCTATCTGGAAAACGGAACCCTCTATATCAGAACTACCACCGGTTCAAGGGCCTGGAATAACTGGAACAGCTGCAAGGTCACGCTCTATGTGCCGGAAAGTTATCATTACAGGGAAGCAGAGATTGAGCTGGGAGCCGGTGAGCTGGAGTTCGAATCGCTGAATGCGGACAAGGTATCTCTGGGAGTGGGAGCCGGACAGATCACAGTCAACGGTTTGAAGGCGGATTCTCTGGAGATGGAGATAGGCATGGGACAGATTGATATAAAGGATGTGAATGTGAAGGACCTGGAAGCAGAGATCGGTATGGGGAATCTCATGGTGGAGGGAGCGATCGACGGCAATGTGGATGCAAATTGCTCCATGGGAAGTATGGACCTGAAGATCACAGGCAGTCAGCAGGATTTTAATTACAAGCTTGATGGGGCAATGGGGAATATTGACTTGGGCTCGGAGAGCTACAGTGGTCTCGGAGTGTCAAAGAGAATTGACAACGGAGCGCAAAAGAACATGGAAATCGAGTGCGCAGCAGGCAATATCACAATAAGCTTTACGAATTGATAGTCTTTATGCCGGTTTACGCAGCTGTTTTGCAAGAGAGGACGCCCTCCTGTGCAGGAAAAAGGGCGTCCTCTGTGCCTTTGAGGTTAAGTGCCCGGCTGCAGGAATTTGTTCTGCCGTAAACAGGCAGTCGATTCTCATATGTCGGTTCAAAGCCGTGAATCCGCTATCGGGCTTCAGGTGTCGGTGTTACCTGTATGAACAATCCGGCTTTCCTGAGAGCGGGCCGGAGTGCCAGATAAAATACGGAAGCGGCAATTACTGCCACTACGGCATTAACTGCGGTAGTCAATGTGGCAATTTTGACAAGAGCCTTAGTAATATCCTGAGGTACGCCGAGCAGATATGTTTTATAGAAATAACCTACCACGGGGTCGGCAACCACGTTAAATGCCATGCCGCAGGCGCAGGACAGGATGGTAACCCCCGTCACATATTTCGCAGAATGTTCTTTGTCCAGTTTGAAGATCTTGTGGGCCACAAACCCTACGATCAGCCCGATGCACAGCTTCAACAGGAAGGTTTTGGGGGCGCTGGTGACATAGGATGTGGTAAAGTCGCCGATGGTCATGCCGACGGCACCGGCCAGGCCGCCCCAGTAGCCGCCAATCAGCAGTGCACCCAGCACACAGAATACGTTTCCGAAGTGGAAGGAAGCTTTCTCCGGCCCAACGGTAAGATCAATCTTGAAAAAGGCAAAACCAATGTAGCAGAGCGCAGCCATCAGACCGGCTATGGCCAGCCGCCTGACATCCGGCTTGTTAGTGCGATCTGCACCACGGATTGCGTTGTAGATGCCCTTGACGGTTAAAGGTACAGCCAGGAAAATTAGGATCAGCGCATAGGAATAAGGGCGCTGCAGCTGCAGCTTATCATCCGTGGCGGTCAGAGATGCCTGATAACTGGTGTTGTATGCGTATACTGCAAAAATAATGCCCGCAATCAGCAGAACGGCACCTGTGATCAGCAGTCCGCAGCTTTTCTTTCTCTTCATAGTTTCATTTTCAGTAGTGTTCTTTTTCATGATTTTATCATTTCCTCCCGATTTGGTTTTATACTCGAGTTGTTGCAAGTGTACAGCAAAACTGGTTTGATAAAAAGTGCCAGATTATAACTTTTTTATCAGGCCAGTTGCTGCCATATGTAATTTCCACACTTGACAAATACCTTGTAATGGATTATATTTTCATGTAAATCAGAAAAAGGCTGTGACGAAGAGGAGTACACATCACCCCTTAAAAGAGAGAGCGGCTGCCCGGGGCGCGCAGAACACCGCCCAGGGTACGGAATCGTATCCCGGCGCTGAAAGGCTGCTTAAAGGAAAGAGTGTGGAAGGTAGCTTCCGAGCCGGAGGACTGAATGCCGGAAAAAACCGGACGGGAAGTAGGTCTTCACGAGTTATCCCCGTTATCGGATAGGACTTTGATCAGAAGTTGCTGAGGCAGCAGCCGGAAGGCTGTTGTGAACAAAGGTGGTACCGCGTTGACACGCCCTTTGCTGACGAAAGTCGGCAGAGGGCGTTTTGTGCGCGCATAAGCAGAGTCAGGTGCAACAGGCAGCTTGTATCATGCTCGCATGAATACAAACTGCCTGTTGCATCTGACGAGCAACGCGAACGAGTAACGCGGAGCGTTACGAGTCTGCTTATGCGAGTCGGGAAAGCTGAAGCAACGCGAACGAGTAACGCGGAGCGTTACGAGTCTGCTTATGCGAGCCGGGAAAGCAAGAGGAAAACGAAGTCATGAAAGGAGTATATATTATATGAGCAAAGAACTTGCAAAAACCTATGACCCTAAGGGAATTGAGGACAGACTGTATCAAAAGTGGCTGGAGAAGAAGTATTTCCACGCGGAGGTGGATCACTCCAGAAAACCCTTCACCATCGTAATTCCGCCCCCAAATATCACGGGACAGCTGCATATGGGCCACGCCCTTGACAACACCATGCAGGATATACTGATCCGGTTTAAGCGGATGCAGGGCTATAATGCTCTCTGGCAGCCGGGAACAGACCATGCTTCCATCGCCACGGAGGCAAAGATTGTGGAGAAACTGAAGGAAGAAGGAACCAGCAAGGAAGAACTGGGCAGAGAGAAGTTTCTGGAGAGGGCCTGGGACTGGAAAAAAGAGTACGGCGGCCGCATCATCTCCCAGCTGAAAAAGATGGGCTCCTCCTGCGATTGGGACAGGGAGCGCTTCACCATGGATGAGGGCTGCAACAGGGCAGTTACCGAGGTTTTTGTGAAGATGCACGAAAAAGGCTATATCTACAAGGGCTCCCGTATTGTCAATTGGTGCCCTGTGTGTAATACTTCCATTTCGGACGCTGAGGTGGAGTATGAAGAGCAGGCGGGACATCTCTGGCATATCAAGTATCCTGTTATAGACCGGGACGGAAACCCCAGCACAACTGAGTTTCTGACCTTTGCCACCACCCGTCCCGAGACCATGCTGGGCGATACCGCAGTAGCGATTCACCCTGAGGATGAGCGATATGCACATTTGATCGGCAGGAGCGTGATGCTGCCGATCGTGAACAGGGTAATTCCCGTTGTTACCGACACTTATGTGGAAAGAGAGTTCGGTACCGGTGTGGTAAAGATCACACCGGCTCATGACCCTAATGACTTTGAGGTGGGAAAACGCCATAACCTGCCTGAGATTAACATCATGAACGACGATGCCACCATCAACGCAAACGGGGGCAGATTTGAGGGCATGGACCGCTATGAGGCGAGAAAGGCCATTGTGGAGGAGTTGGACAGACAGGGACTGTTGGTGAAGATAGAGGATTACAGTCACAACGTGGGAACCTGCTACCGCTGTCACAGTACCGTGGAGCCTCTGATAAAGCTGCAGTGGTTCGTAAAGATGGAGGAACTGATCAGGCCTGCAGTGGAGGCGGTGAAGAGCGGAGAGATCAAACTGATTCCCGAGCGTATGGAGAAGACCTATTTTAACTGGACAGACAATATCCGGGACTGGTGTATCAGCAGACAGCTCTGGTGGGGACACCGGATTCCCGCTTACTATTGCGACAAGTGCGGTGAAGTAATTGTAGCGAAAGAAATGCCGAAGATATGCCCTAAGTGCGGCTGTGAGCATCTGACCCAGGATCCCGATACCCTGGATACCTGGTTTTCCTCCGCGCTGTGGCCCTTTGAGACTCTGGGCTGGCCGGAGCAGACCGAGGATCTGAAATATTTTTACCCTACGGATGTGCTGGTGACAGGCTATGACATCATTTTCTTCTGGGTGATCAGAATGATTTTCTCAGGCTATGAGCATATGGGTGAAAAGCCTTTTAAAACCGTGCTGTTCCACGGGCTGGTGAGAGACAGCCAGGGACGCAAGATGTCCAAATCCCTGGGGAACGGTATTGACCCTCTGGACATTATCGAACAATACGGCGCAGATGCCCTGCGGCTCACGCTGATTACCGGAAACGCCCCCGGAAACGATATGCGTTTTTATTATGAGAGGGTGGAGAACAGCCGGAACTTTGCGAACAAGGTCTGGAATGCGTCCCGGTTTATCATGATGAATATGGATGGCAAAGAGGTAACTGAGCCCGGCGTGGAAGAACTGCAGCCGGTGGACAGATGGATCCTGTCCAGGCTGAATACTCTGGTGCAGGAAGCCACGGACAATATGGAGAATTTTGAACTTGGCATTGCTGTACAGAAGGTCTATGACTTTATATGGGACGAATTCTGCGACTGGTACATTGAGATGGTAAAGCCACGCCTGTACAATTCTGACGATACTGTTAGCCAGAATGCGGCTCTGTGGACCTTAAAGACCGTGCTGATCGACGCGCTGAAGCTGCTGCACCCTTACATGCCCTTCATCACGGAGGAAATATTCTGTTCCCTGCAGAATGCGGAGGGCGCTTCAACGGAGGATGCATCATCCGGAGAGGAATCCATCATGATAAGCTCATGGCCGGTGTACCGCGATGACCGTGCCTTTGCGAAAGAAGAGAAGAATATTGAAATCATTAAGGAGGCCGTCCGGGGTATCAGGGGTGTGCGGAACGAAATGAATGTGGCGCCTGCTCGTAAGGCTGCCGTGTACGTTGTCAGCCAGGATGACAAGATCCTGTCCACCTTCACTGAGGGTAAACTGTTCTTTGCGTCCTTAGCATCTGCCAGCGAAGTAACCATGCAGAGAGATAAGACGGGAATTGCCCAGGATGCGGTGAGCGTGGTGATCCCCGGTGCGACGCTGTACATTCCCTTTGCAGAGCTGGTGGACATTGCTCAGGAAGTTGAGCGGCTGAAAAAGGAGAAAAAGCGTCTGGAAGGGGAGCTCGCCCGGGTGAACGGCATGCTTTCCAACGAGAAGTTTATCTCAAAGGCTCCTGAATCCAAGATTGCGGAGGAAAAGGAAAAACTGATGAAGTATACTCAAATGATGGAGCAGGTGGAGACCCGGCTGGAGCAGTTGGACAAGGGATGAACTGAGGTACGGTATGCAAAAACGCTCTATAGCCTCCTTTGAGGAGGCGGAAAACTATATCAATACAATTCCGCGTTTTACCTCCAAGAACACCATGGAGGATACGAAAGCTTTTCTGCGCCGGCTGGGCAGTCCGGACAGGCAGATGCGGATCATTCACGTTGCAGGCACAAACGGCAAAGGCTCCGTCTGTGCCTACATGCGTTCCATTCTGGAGGCTGCCGGGTACAGAGTGGCCCTGTTTACCTCTCCCCACCTTGTGGACATACGGGAGCGGTTTGTGGTGGATGGAGAAATGATTTCAAAGGAAGATTTCCTGCGGGGATTTCTGCGTGTGTACGATATGCTTGAGTGGGATGAACAGCCGGAACAGGCCCGGCCGGAGCCGACGGGATTCTATCACCCCTCTTATTTCGAATACCTGTTTTTTATGGCGATGGTGATTTTTCCGGAGAAGGAACCGGATTTCTGCATTTTGGAGACAGGGCTGGGCGGAAGGCTGGATGCCACTAATTCCGTGTCAAAGAAGGAACTGGCGGTGATTACCCACATCGGTCTGGATCATGTGGAATATCTGGGAGACACCGTGGAAAAAATTGCGTGGGAAAAGTCGTGTATTATGCAGGAGGGAGCGCCTGCGGTCTACTGGGATACAGATAAGCCGGTGAGTGGGGTATTTGAGAAAAAAGCGGCGGAACTTGGCGTAACGGCTTATCCTGTGTCGAAAAAAGACTATCGCTTTCTGGGTTTTCGAAATAAAAGCATTGATTTTTCCGTGCACACTGAGTATTATAGTTATATTAGCCTTACTTTGCACACCATTGCCGCATATCAGATGGAGAATGCCGCTCTGGCGGTGCGGGCTGTTGAGGTGCTGGATGGAGGCAGAACTGTCTCGGAACTGCAGATCCGGCAGGGAATTGAGCGCTGCTTCTGGGCGGGGCGCATGGAGGAAGTGCTGCCGGAGGTATATGTGGACGGGGCCCATAACGAGGACGGGATCCGGGCCTTTCTGGAGACCGTTGCGAGGGATGGACATACCGGTTCCAGGGCACTGCTGTTCAGTGCTGTGAAGGACAAGGACTGTGGACGCATGGTGGAAGAACTGGTGCAGTCAGGGCTGTTTGATCGCGTTTTTGTCGCACATATGCGGACGGGGCGCGGAGTTTCTGTTGAAACATTCAGAGAACTCTTTGAAAGGTATCCCGGATGCGGATACCGGATGTATGACAACGTATCCACAGCTTTTCATGAGCTGTTACATAGCCTGAGGCAGGATGAGCGCGTTTACATAGCGGGCAGCCTGTATCTGGCAGGTGAGATAAAGGAGCTTTTGAGAGATGATAAATTTTGAGGAAGAGCTGAAAAAGTTTCATCCCAGTCTTGAAGTTGAAGATGCGGAGGATGCCATCTATAATCAGGACTTGACAGATATGGCGGATTTACTTGTAAAAATGATAAAGGAGTCCGAGGAAGAGTCGGAAGAGGTGTAGCATGTTTTGTTATAACTGCGGATGTCAGCTGTCGGAGCATGATTTTTGCACTGCCTGCGGAGCGGACGTATATCTTTACAAGAGGATTATGTTTGTCTCCAACATGTATTACAATGACGGCCTGGAAAAGGCTGAGGTCAGGGACCTGACCGGTGCGATTACCAGCTTGCGGCAAAGCTTGAAATTTAATAAAAACAATATCGATGCCAGGAACTTACTGGGGCTTGTGTATTTTGAGATGGGTGAAGTGGTGGCCGCACTCAGTGAGTGGGTCATCAGCAAGAATCTGCGCCCGGAGAAAAATATTGCAGACGATTACATTGACAAGCTGCAGTCTAACTCCGGCAGACTGGATTCCATCAATCAGACGATCAAGAAATATAACCAGGCGCTGGTGTACTGCCAGCAGGACAGTAAGGATCTGGCTGTCATCCAACTGAAAAAAGTTCTTTCACTGAATCCCCGCTTTATTCGGGCACACCAGCTGCTGGCGCTGCTGTACATGGACAGCGAGCAGTGGGAGCGCGCGGAGAGGGAGCTTCGTAAATGTATCGACATTGACAGGAATAACACCAAGACACTGCGCTACCTGAAGGAAGTAGAACTGATGCTGGTGCCGGATGAGACGGTGAAGCAGTCCGGCGGAAAGCGCAGGAAAGATGAAACTGTGCGTTATATCAGCGACAATGAGATGATCATTCAGCCACTGAATGTAAAAGAACCCAAAAACAGCGGCGTGTCCACTCTGGTCAACCTGGGGATAGGTCTGGTGATCGGACTTGCCGTCACCTATTTTCTGCTGGTGCCTGCAGCACAGTCCAACACAAAGAATCAGATGCAGGACGATATCAGGAAAATCAGTAATGAATCTGATGCCAGAGCCGTCCGCATTCAGGAACTGGAGAGTGAAGCGGAGAAGCTGAACAGCCGGATTGAGGAGCTGCAGGCGGAGGTTGAGGGTTTTGTCGGAGCCGGTGGTACCGTGCAGACCTACGACAGCCTGCTGACGGTGGCCGCCGATTACCTGACGAATCAGGATAATATGGCAACTGCCGCAGATCTGGAGAATATTGTCCAGATAATTGATTTGGAGAGCACTTCAGAGGGATTTCAGTCACTTTACCAGACATTGAGGGGTGTGATAGGGCCGGAACTGGCGGTGACTTATTACAATGAGGGGGTCGAATATTTCCGGCATGATGAATATCCGGCGGCTATTGAATCTCTGGACAAGGCCGTGTATTATGATGAGACGCATATGGATGCCCTCTATTATCTGGCCAGGGCTTACCACGCTAACGGGAATCCGGAGGAGGCCATAGAGGCTTATCAGAAAGTGCTGGAGCTTTTCCCGGATTCGAACAGAGTCAATGATATCAGGTCGCGTCTGAGGGACCTTGGAGCCACGGTGGAATAAACTGTAACTGTTCATGAACAGAAGGGAACCTTGTGAAATCTGAACGGTTACGATAAGATCGAGATACAAAAGAAAAGAACCTGCGGGATGCTGCGGGTTCTTTTCTTTATTGCATTTTTAAAAGAAAAAAAGCGGAAGGGAGAAACATATGGAGCAGATTACAACGGAAGATTTTCAGGTGATTGATAACTGCCTGATGATAAGGCTGCCGGAGGAGGTGGATCACCACAGAGCCGGCTTTATCTGTGAAAATGCGGACAGGCTTTTGTGCAGGGAAAACGTGTGTAACATTGTCTTTGACTTTGAAAATACACGGTTTATGGATTCCTCCGGCATTGGGATCATTATGGGAAGACACCGGAAAATATCCTGTTTTGGAGGACGGGTCTTTTGCATTCATGCGGACAGGCAGATCAGGAGAATACTGACTATATCCGGACTGGAAAAAATTGTGGAGGTACTGGAATCATGAAAAATGAAATGGAGCTTTTATTCGATGCGATCTCTGACAATGAAGGATTTGCCAGAGTAGCGGTTTCAGCGTTTGTGGCAAATGCAGATCCTACCCTGGAAGAACTGGCAGATATAAAAACTGCGGTTTCCGAGGCGGTGACAAATTCTATTATTCATGGATATGAGAATTTGTACGGGTACGGTGGTACCAAGGGGCAGCCTGCGGACAGATCTCATATCAATCCGGGCAAGGTGAGGGTTCAATGTCTCCTGGAGGGCGATATGCTACATATTCAGGTTACGGACAACGGCAGAGGCATTGAGAATCTGGAGAAGGCAATGGAGCCGCTGTTTACCACGAAGCCTGAACTGGAGCGGTCCGGTATGGGTTTTGCCTTCATGGAGGCGTTCATGGATGACCTTGAGGTGGAAAGCCAGCCGGGGAAAGGAACTACAGTGCGGATGAAGAAAAAAATAGGCGTCGGTGACTGGATAGACAGAGAGGACTGAAGCATGGAAGAAACATCAGTACTGATTGCAAGGTCACAGGCAGGAGAAAAGGATGCAAGGGAAGTACTGATAGAAAAAAATCTGGGACTGGTTCATCATATTGTGAGGCGCTTTGCGGGGAGAGGCTATGATACGGAGGATTTGTTTCAAATCGGCACTATCGGTCTGATGAAGGCGATTGACAAGTTTGATCTTAAGCTGGGACTGCAGTTCTCAACTTATGCAGTACCCATGATTACCGGGGAGATCAAGAGATTTTTAAGAGATGATGGTCCGGTGAAAGTGTCCAGAACCATCAAGGAGAACGGCTTGAAGGTAAAGCTGGCAAGGCAAAAGCTTCAGACAAAGATGAGCAGAGAGCCGACACTGCAGGAGATTACGGAAGCTACCGGGCTTTCCAAGGAGGATGTGGTGATTGCCATGGAGGCATCCATAGAGGTGGAGTCCATTTACAGCGCTGTGTATCAGGACGATGGCAGCGAGGTTTATCTTGTGGACAAGGTGGTCCGGGGGAGTAACGGCAGTGTGGGAAGCAGTATGGCGGGAATCTCCGGAAGCGAAGATGCGGAAAAGGAGGAACTTCTGAATCATATGCTGCTTGTTCAGCTGTTAAATACTCTGGAACCCTTTGAAAAAAAGCTGATCTCCATGCGGTATTTTCAGGACAAGACCCAGATGGAGGTGGCGGCAGCGCTGGGCATCAGCCAGGTTCAGGTCAGCAGGCTGGAGAAAAAGATATTGCTGCGGTTGAGGGAGAGAGCAAAAGGGTGATTTTTTAAATTTTTATAAAATGTAATTTTTTCCGCTTTTCCTATCGGGCAACTTCGGTTAATATAATAGATACAAGAGAAAAAATGTCATAGGAGATACGCATGAACAATATGAATATAGACGAGACACTGACAAGGGAAGAAAGAGAAGAGAAATTGAGGCAGGCGCGGAAGACAAGACGGAGGCGTTCAACTATCAAGGGCATTTTCGGCATGCTGGGCTGTATGGTGCTCCTTGTAGCGGCTATGTATGGCGGCATGACATTGTATGAAAAACTGTCGGGCAGGGAAGATGCCGGTAACCCGGCGGATTCCGGAGACCGAAAGGAATCCGGCGAGCAGAAGGAGTCCGAAGCGGGAACGGGAGACACAGTCGATGTACTCTCCGGTTCGGTGGTTTACTCTCAGGCAGATTTGGAACAGAGGATAGCGGAAGCTGTGGCATCTGCACAGAATGATGAGGCGGAACGGGTTCTGAACGGTATTAAGGAGTCCCTTTCTTCGGGTACCACCACCGTGGAGACACTGCGCCCCTATTATCCCAATGATATTGTGGTAGTCAGCGATAACAGATTTTATTTTGTGCCCATCAACAGGGACCTGAAGCAGAACCAGCTGGATGTGGCAAACCTGCAGATACTGGAGAGCGGCGAGTATCAGTACCTTACGGATGGGCAGGTGACCTCCCACAAGGGAATCGACGTGTCCAGCCATCAGGGGAAGATTGACTGGAACCTGGTTGCCCGGGACGGGGTGGAGTTCGCAATCATCCGCCTGGGATACAGGGGGTGGGGCAAAGAGGGGAACCTCATGGAAGACACCCAGTATGAAGCTAACATTCAGGGGGCAAAAGCTGCGGGAATTAAAGTTGGCGTCTATATTTTCAGCCAGGCGATCAATGATGATGAAGTTCTGGCCGAGGCGAATCTGGTTCTGGAGAAGATTGCACCTTATGAGCTTGACTGTCCGGTGGTGTATGATGTGGAGAGGACCAGTGAGGAGGACGGCCGTATGAATAAGATTTCCGTGGAGGAGAGGACGCACCTGACTCTGCTTTTCTGCCAGACCATAGAAAATGCGGGATATAAGCCTATGATTTATCACAATACCCAGATGGGGGCGCTGATGATAGATGTTGCAGAGCTGGAGGACTATGACAAGTGGTATGCATCTTACAGCGATCAGATTTTTTACCCCTACGAATATAAGATCTGGCAGTATTCCGATAAGGGAAAGATACAGGGCATCGGTACTAATGTGGATCTGAACATCTGCTTCGAGCCGATTTGGAATTAAGGTCTTGACAAATAAACAGGTCGGTGATAATGTTAGTGTGCTAACAATAAAAGTTAGGGCACTAACATTTTTTGTGCACAAAGGAAGTCAGCGCTTCTGCGCGGAAAAAGGGGTGATATATGGAACAGAAACCCAGGAGACTTGCGTTTACTCTGCGGGTCTTACAAAATCAGATCAAGACGATCATCCGCAACACTGTACCCTGTTCTGCAAAGGCACCGCAGTCACAGCTTCAGGGCGGCATTCTGGGGTATCTTTATCATCATCAGGAGCAGCCGGTGTACCAGAGGGATATAGAAAAGGAATTCCGCATCTCCAGAGCAACGGCTACCAACACGCTTCAGGTCATGGAGAAAAACGGGCTGATCGTTCGGAAAGCCCTGGACAGGGATGCAAGGCTGAAGCGTATTCTGATGACGGAGGAGGCCATGCAGGGCCATCGCCAGGTGGAGGAGCACATGGAAATGATGGAGCAGCGCATGAAACAGGGATTGAATGCTTCGGAGGTGGCGGAACTGCATCGTATGCTGGACATCGTTCTGAAGAATCTGGAGGAATGGCGGCGGGAGATCGGCGTCGCGGAGCCTGAGGAAGAACAGGAAAATAAGGAAAGGAAGTGCATTAAATGCTGAAAACACTTGGAGCTCATATAAAAGAATTTAAGAAAGCTTCTATTGCAACACCGCTTTTCATGATAGGCGAGGTTATCATGGAAATGATCATTCCGCTGCTGATGGCTTCTATCATTGATGATGGCATTAATGTTGTCAATGCAGACGGAAGCCAGGGGAATATGCAGCATATTTATCTGGTGGGGGGATTGATGGTGCTGACCGCTCTTTTAAGTCTAACCTTCGGTATCGGAGGAGGCGTGTTCGGGGCAAAGGCATCCACAGGCTTTGCCAGGAACCTGAGAAAGGCAATGTATGAGAATATACAGACCTTCAGCTTTTCAAATATCGACAAGTTCAGCACGTCAGGGCTGGTGACCAGACTGACTACAGATGTTACTAATATGCAGAATGCATATCAGATGATGTTAAGGATGGCCATGCGTGCGCCCTTCAGCCTGATCATCGCCATGATCATGTCCTTCTACATAAGTCCCAGGCTGGCAAGCATCTACCTGGTGGCGGTGCTGATTCTGGCATGTATTCTGGGAGTGATTGTGACAAACGCCATGAAGCACTTTACCCAGGCCTTTCCCAAGTATGACGATCTGAACGAGAGCGTGCAGGAAAATGTATCGGCCATCCGCGTGGTAAAGGCATATGTCCGTGAGGAGTATGAAAACAGGAAATTCAGGAAGGCCAGCGAAAACATTTACAAAATATTTTCCAAAGCAGAGGGTATCGTGGCATGGAACGGACCGGTCATGAATCTGACGGTATATACCTGCATCATACTCATCAGCTGGATCGGGGCGCATATGGTGGTGCAGGATCAGCTGACCACGGGACATCTCATGAGCCTGCTGACCTATTGCATGACGATTCTCATGAACCTGATGATGCTGTCCATGATTTTTGTGATGGTAACCATGTCCGTAGCCAGTGCAAGGCGTATCTGTGAGGTACTGACAGAGACGCCCGATCTTGCTAACCCGGAAGAGCCCGTTTACGAAGTGGCGGACGGCAGCATCCGGTTTGAAAATGTGACCTTCAGTTACAGCAAGGATGCGGAGACGCCGGTGTTAAAAAATATTAATCTGGATATTAAATCAGGGGAGACTATCGGCATCATCGGCGGCACGGGAAGCGCAAAATCCAGTCTGGTGAATCTGGTCAGCCGCCTGTATGACGTGAGGGACGGACAGCTTCTTGTGGGGGGTGTGGACGTCAGGAATTACGATATGGAGGTGTTGCGAAACCAGGTGGCAGTGGTACTGCAGAACAACGTCCTGTTCTCGGGGACGGTACTGGAAAATCTGCGCTGGGGTGACAAGGAGGCCACGGAGGAGGAGTGCAGGCATGCCTGTGAGCTGGCCTGCGCCGACGAATTTATTCAGAAAATGCCGGAGGGCTACAACACCTATATTGAGCAGGGTGGTACGAATGTGTCCGGAGGACAAAAGCAAAGGCTTTGTATTGCAAGAGCCCTTCTGAAAAAGCCGAAAATACTGATTCTGGATGACTCTACCAGCGCAGTGGATACGGCTACCGACGCTAAGATCAGAAAAGCCTTCGCCGAGGAGATTCCCGGAACCACAAAGCTGATCATCGCTCAGAGGGTGTCCAGCGTGGAGCATGCAGACAGGATCATTGTTTTGAACGAGGGACAGATTGACGGCTTCGGAACCCATGAGGAACTTTTGAAGAGCAATGAGATATACCGCGATGTCTATGAGTCACAGACCGGAGGCAGCGGCGACTTTGACGAGAAGGGAGGAATGTGATCATGGCAGAGGAGAGAAAACCTAAGGTTAATAACGGCCCCGGTCCCGGCGGTCCGGGCAGGGGATTCAGGGGACCCAGGCCGAAGATTGAGAACCCGGGCAAACTACTGAAAAGGGTATTGTATTATACATTTAAGGATTACGGAATACAATGGGTTATCGTTATTATCTGTATCTTTGCAACAGTGTTTGCGTCTCTGCAGGGAACTCTGTTCATGAAGACATTGATCGATGACTACATTATTCCTTTGACGAAGCAGCAGAATCCTGACTTCAGTGAACTGGCAAGGGCAATCGGCAGGGTGGCATGCTTTTATGGCGTGGGCGTGCTGGCGTCCTTTACTCAGTCCAGACTCATGATCCGGATCACTCAGGGAACCCAGAGAAATCTCAGGAACGACTTGTTCGAGAAGATGGAGGAGCTTCCCATTAAGTACTTTGATACCCATGCCCATGGCGACATTATGTCTATATATACCAATGACATTGACACCATGCGCCAGCTTATCAGCCAGAGTATTCCTCAGCTGGTAAACAGCCTGATCAGTGTGGTAGGCACTTTGGTTTCCATGTTGGTTCTGGACATTCCGCTGACGCTGGTCACACTTTTGATGGTGGCAGTCATGCTGGTGGCTTCCAAAAAGATCGGGTCCCAGAGCAGCCGGTTCTTCCTTGCCCAGCAGCGCAATCTGGGAGCACTCAACGGCTGTATCGAGGAAACCATGACGGGACAGAAGGTGGTAAAAGTCTTCTGCCATGAGCAGGAGAGCATGGATCAGTTCAATGAGTTGAATGACCGGCTCTGCGAGAGCGCTTACTCTGCTAATAAATTCGGAAACATTATGGGGCCTGTCAACGCCCAGTTGGGCAACTTAAGCTATGTAGTCTGCTCCGTGGCGGGCGGAGCTCTGGCTGTCACGGGAATATCCGGACTGACCCTGGGATCCCTTGCAAGCTTTTTGAATCTGAACAGATCCTTCAGCATGCCGATCAACCAGATTACCATGCAGTTCAACAGCATTATCATGGCCCTTGCCGGTGCGGACAGAATCTTTAAGCTGATGGATGAGACTCCCGAAACGGATCAGGGGTATGTTGAGCTTGTGAATGCTGTAAAGAACGACAGGGGAGAACTGACGGAGAGCAGCGAGCGAACCGGCCTCTGGGCATGGAAGCATTACCACAAGGACAGTGACACGACCACCTATCAACAGGTGGAAGGAAATGTGGTATTTGACCATGTGGACTTCGGTTATAATGACGAAAAGATGATTTTGCATGACATTGAGCTTTTTGCGAAGCCGGGGCAGAAAATTGCCTTTGTGGGTGCTACCGGTGCGGGAAAAACTACGATCACCAACCTGATCAACCGTTTTTACAGTATTCAGGACGGCAAGATCCGCTACGACGGCATCAATGTCAACAAGATTAAGCTGGATGACCTGAGAAGGTCCCTGGGAATCGTTTTGCAGGATACCCACCTGTTTACGGGAACAGTCATGGAGAATATCCGCTACGGGAAGCTGGACGCCACCGATGAGGAGGTGGTGAGGGCTGCGAAGCTGGCGAATGCGGACGGTTTTATCCGCAGACTGCCGGAAGGCTATAATACCATGCTTCACGGCGACGGCGCGAACTTAAGCCAGGGGCAGAGACAGCTGCTTGCCATTGCTAGGGCGGCCATTGCCGACCCGCCGGTGCTGATTCTGGATGAGGCCACCAGTTCCATAGATACCAGAACCGAAAAACTGGTGCAGCAGGGAATGGACGCGCTGATGAAAGGGCGAACTAACTTTGTTATTGCCCACAGGCTGTCCACGGTTAAAAACAGTGACTGTATCATTGTGCTGGAGCAGGGACGCATCATCGAGCGCGGTACTCATGACCAGCTTATCGAGCAGCAGGGCAAGTATTACCAGCTTTATACGGGAAATGCTATGGCGCAAAGCTGACAATATAAGGGGCTGTGAAAAATGGAGTGATGAAACTCTGTTTTTCACGGCCCTTTCTTTACCGGCCTGCACTATTTTTCCTTGAATTTAAGTATAATCCTAATTTCAGCCTTGGAAGGAAGAACATCAGATGGAATTTGCAAAACTTTCCAGCTAAGAGAGGAATCTGTCATCACAGGTAACTTATCCTCTCTTTTTGCATTTTATCATTGTTGGGATTTACAATCAGTCTGCCGGTATGTAATATATGGAACGAAAAGGAATATATAAACATTTAATCACTTTTGGAGGAAAGATAATTGAAAGTAAAAATAAGGAATGTTTTATCAAAACAAGAAGAACAAGTAGTGATTGAGTGCGTGGAAATGACATCGGAATTTGAAGATATCAAAAACTATTGTTTGGCGAAAGGAGCTTTTTTGACAGGATATACAAATGCATCTTCCCGGCAGCAGGTCTGTATAAAGGATATTCTGTATGTAGAAGCTGTCGGCGAAAAGATATTTGCATACACAAAAGAAGATGTCTTTGAGATTAAAAGGCGTCTTTATGAATTAGAAGCGGAACTGGTGCCTTATAAATTTATACGGTGTTCTAAATCTTTTTTAATATGTCTGTTAAAAGTAGAATCTATTCGTCCGGCCATGAACGGGCGTTATCTTGCCCGTATGGACAATGGGGAAGAAGTGATCATATCACGAAAATATGCAAAGAATGTCAAAAAAACTATTATGGAGGAATTGTAATGGAATTAAGAAGTGTTCTAAAGAAATGTATCATAGATTTTCTGATGATACAGGCAGGAATCACATTAGCTATCGGGGTTATTGGTTGTATCAAAACACCGGAATCAGGTGTGACCCATTATAGC
>CAMWJV010000074.1 GCA_947174665.1 uncultured Lachnospiraceae bacterium | reverse complement strand
GCACCGCCAGCAATTCTTCCGTATTCTTATTGTTGTAATAGATAGCCTTGGCGCCCACCATCTCCATACACACCATTCCGGCTCCCATCTCCCTGCACAGCAGCCGGAAAGGCAAATCCGTCACTCCCGCCATGGGAGCCAGGATCACGTTATTGTCCAGCGTCACGTCGCCGATCGTCAATTTGCTCATTGTCCTTACCCCTTGCGGTTCTTCTCGTATATGATCCGCAGCCCGTCCAGGGTCAGGGAGCTGTCGTAGATGTTAATGGCCTCCGTCTCATCGGCAATCAGCCTGCCCAGGCCTCCGGTGGCAACCACCTTCAGATTCTGAATCCCGCTCTCTTCCTTCACCTTTTTTATAATGTATTCCGTCTGCCCTATCTGTCCGTAAACCAGCCCTGCCTGCATGCTTGTGATCGTTTCCTGTGCAAGGATGGATTTCGGTTTTCTGATTTCAATATTGGGCAGCTTGGCAGCCTGGGTCCACAGCGCCTCGGAACTGATACGTATACCGGGCGCGGTAATACCCGCGGTAAACTCTCCCTTCTCCGTGATCAGGTCATAGGTGGTCGCCGTCCCGAAGTCCAGCACCAGCACAGGACCGCCGTATTTCTCATATGCCGCCACCGCATCCACAATCCTGTCTGCCCCGATGGCCCTGGGCTCCTCCGTGACAATGCGGATACCTGTCCTGATCCCGGGGCCCACATTCACCGGCTTTGTGCCTGTATACCGCACCAGCGCTCCCATCAGAGAGTGCATTACATCCGGCACCACGCTTGCCACAATGGAACCCTCCAGTTCCAACGCCTCAATCCCTTTGTTCTTCAAAAGCTGCGTGATTACCACGCCGTACTCGTCGGAAGTCCTTGGCGTCTTTGTCATCATACGGAATGTAGCTTTCAGTTCCTCTCCCTGGTACACTCCCAGCGTCATATTTGTATTTCCGACATCAATCACAAGAATCATTTGTCAAATCCTCATTTAATAATTTATCAGGAGACTCTTTTAAAATAAATACTTTATAATAAAGGCGCAGTGATTCAAATAGCTCCTGTCTGTTCCTGCGCACCTCTCCCACAAGCAGACCGCTGCCCACCTCGTCATAATAGATGTCGCTCTCTTCCGCCTCCGTCTCCAGAATCACATTCCCGTCCTCCTCAAAGGCAATGGTGAACACGCCGCCCACCTCCTCCGTAAACAGGACGCAGATGATATGCAATTCTTCCCTGATGGACTCCGGAATACCGTTAAACTGCTCATTAAAATAGTACTTCTTCTCATATGCGTTGGCTCCGCACAGCACTGTCTTCTTCGCTTCTATCTCTATACCCCCCGTGTACACACACTAAACATACCCGTAGACGCCCCGCACCGACACCTCACCGGCATAAATCTCCGCGATGCTGCCATCCTCACGCTCCACCAGCAGCTGACCACCCTCATCAATTCTCCTGGCAATGCCCCGGAATTCCCCTTTAGGATCCAGGACACGAACCTCCCTGTTCCGGTTCACCAGCAGATCATTATATTTACCCATTATGCCGGAAAGATTTTCGTTCTGCCGAAAGCTTTCATAGTATTTTTCAAAGGACTTCATAATATTCACCAATAAAACCGTTCTCGATACCTCCCGCCCGCATTCCGCCTGAAGGCTGGCTGCTGACGCAATCTCCGGAGGGAACTCCTGCAGACCCACATTGACGCCCACGCCAATCACAACATGCCGGACAGTTCCGTGCTCCGCATTCATTTCCGTCAGAATACCGCAGACCTTTCTCCCATTCACCACCACATCATTTGGCCACTTAATCTCCGCTTCCAGGCCGCAGGTTTCATAGATTCCCTCCGCCACGGCAAGAGCCATAACAAGAGTCACCATTGATGCTTTATCCGGCACATAAGAAGGTTTTAATATCAGTGTAAAATAAACATTGGTTCCGGCAGGACTGTTCCAGCTTCTGCCGCGCCTGCCGCGGCCTGCAGTCTGCATGTCCGCCACCACCAGAGTTCCCTCTGCCGCCCCGTTCTCCGCCTCCAGCTTTGCCTGGATATTGGTGGAACCCAGCTCATCAAAATAATGTATGCAGCGTCCGGCCCACTCAGTGTCCATGCAGCTTTCCAGCTCATTTTTGCCGAACATACAAACCTCACCCCCGAATATCAGCACAACGTCGCATACATAACAGCCTTTATAGTATGCATACGGTTCTCCGCCTCCTCAAACACCAGAGATTGCTCTGACTCAAACACCTCGTCAGTCACCTCCATCTCCGTAATACCAAAGCGTTCTCCCATCTGTGCGCCGATTTTAGTTTTTAAATCGTGAAATGCGGGCAGGCAGTGCATAAAGATTGCCTGCTCTCCTGCATTCTCCATCACCTTCCTGTTCACCTGATAGGGAGTCAAATCCCTGATTCGCTCTGCCCATACCTCATCCGGCTCTCCCATGGAAACCCACACATCCGTATAAATAACATCTGTATTTTTTGTTCCCGCGTCCACGTCTTCTGTCAATGTGATGCTTCCGCCGCTCTTAGCTGCAATTTCCCTGCATTTTTCCACCAGTTCGCTGTCCGGGAAATACTTTGCCGTGGTACAGGCCGTAAAGTGCATGCCCATCTTTGCACAGGTCACCATCAGGGAATTTCCCATATTATAGCGTGCATCTCCCATATAAGTCAGCCTGATTCCCTGCAGACGGCCAAAATGCTCCCGAATAGTCAGAAGATCAGCCAGCATCTGAGTGGGATGAAACTCATTGGTCAACCCGTTCCACACCGGCACTTTTGAGTGCTCCGCCAGTTCCTCCACAATATCCTGTCCGAATCCCCGGTATTCAATTCCCTCAAACATTCCCGCCAGAACCCGGGCCGTATCCGCAATGCTTTCCTTCTTGCCGATCTGAGAACCGGCAGGATCCAGGTATGTAGTTCCCATTCCCAGGTCATGGGCCGCCACCTCAAAAGCACACCTGGTACGTGTGCTGGTCTTCTCAAATATCAGAGCAACATTCTTTCCCCTGAGGTTATCCACAGGAATCCCTTTTTTCTTTTTATCCTTCAATTCAGCCGCCAAATCCACCAGATAGGCAATTTCCTCCTGCGTAAAATCCAGCAGCTTCAAAAAATCTCTACCTTTTAAATCCATATTCTTCTCCTGCCTTTCCCGTTTTGTCAGCATAATAACATAAAAAACCGATTCCCACAAGGGGAACCGGTTTTCTATTCTCATTTTTAGTAACCCGCAAAAGTCACATTTATTTCTGTCCTGCCTCTTTCCAGGCTGTGGCAAGGCTTGCAATGCCCTGCAGTTCAGAAGGAAGAAGAATGGTATTTGCTTTACCGTCCGCAACCTTCTCAAATGCCTCCAGACTCTTGATCTTCAGGACTGCTTCGTCGGCACCGGCCTCCTTCAGCATCCTGATACCATCCGCATTAGCCTGCTGCACCTTGAGAATTGCTTCAGCCTCACCTTCCGCCTCACGGATCATCTTTTCCTTCTGCGCCTCTGCACGGAGGATTGCGGACTGCTTTTCAGCCTCCGCACGAAGGATCGCAGATTCCTTTTCACCTTCTGCAACCAGCACTTTGGCTTTCTTCTCACCTTCTGCCCTGGTTACGGCTTCACGTCTCTCACGCTCTGCCTTCATCTGCTTCTCCATGGCATTCTGAATCTCTGCGGGAGGAATAATGTTCTTCAGCTCCACACGGTTCACCTTAATGCCCCAGGGGTCAGTGGCTATATCCAGAGCTGCACGCATCTTCGTATTAATGGTCTCGCGGCTGGTAAGAGTCTGATCCAGCTCCAGATCACCGATGATATTACGGAGCGTGGTGGCTGTCAGGTTCTCAATAGCCATCATGGGGTTCTCAACACCATAAGTAAACAGCTTGGGGTCGGTAATCTGATAAAATACCACCGTGTCAATTCTCATGGTAACGTTATCTTTGGTAATAACGGGCTGGGGCGGGAAATCAGCCACCTGCTCTTTTAAGTTGACTCTTCTTGCAACCTTATCCAAAAAAGGCATCCTTACGTGAAAGCCTACAGACCATGTCCCCTGATAAGCGCCCAGTCGCTCGACAATATATGCCTGAGCCTGAGGAACAACCTTCAGACAAGACACCAGGATTGCCAATATTATGACAATCAGTGCAACAACAATTCCTATCAACATATTAACCTCTTTCTGTACTGTATGTGACAGTACCCACATAAATTTATGTCATCCCATCCGTTGAGCACTTACTGCTCCGGCTTCAGAGACTCCATCTCCTCCATTTGCGAAACGCTCATGGGTTCCGGAACAGGCGACGGTGCAGGACCCTTATCCTGCATCTTTTCATCGGGCTTCACCACCAGCTTCACTCCGCTGATAGAAGCAACAATCACTACATTTCCCACGGCAATCCGCTGTCTGTCGTCAAGACTTCTGGCACTCCACTCCTGACCACCGACGGCAACCTGGCCAATACCCTGCAGATTGTCTATCTCGCTGGTAACGATAGCCTGCCGTCCCACCATGCTCTCCACATTTGTCCTCACACGGCCTTTATTAAAATATTTCACTGCAAGAGGCCTCGTAAAGAACAGGAGGAATAATGAAACCGCAAGGAACAGGACTATCTGAAGCCAGAGCGGAGCGTTCAGAATCGCCGCCAGAATAGCCACCAATGCGCCGCCCGCAAACCAGATTGTTGTCAGTCCCATGGTCGGCACCTCGATTACAATAGCAACAATCATAAGTACAAGCCAAATAATTATCATCTCGTTCATCTCGTCACTCCCTTCTCTTTGAGTTCATCATATCACAAATCCCTTAAGGGAGCAATCTCTTTTCAGTGCACGATAGGCAAAATTAATGTGCAGATCGCAATTCAAAAGGGACAGCGCCGCAGATTCGCGGCACCGCCCCTTAAAAATCGCCTTTTATTTCCAATCCTGTTTAGTAGAATACATGATTGCCGATTACCAGACCTTCACGCCCGTTGACACGGCGGAAATGGGTCAGATCACCCACATTGGACACGCCGGACAGAGCCTCCTCCGCAGCCCGGATACAGCTCTCATAAATGCGGCCCGACTCATACACCCTGTTAACCTTGCCGCTCATGGCAGGTGTAAACTGACCTGAAGCGTAAATTACACCGTGAATACTGTCAGGATATGCCGGGCTTCTCACGCGGTTCATGACCACTGCACCCACCGCAACCTGCCCCTCATAGGGCTCTCCGCCGGCCTCGCAATGAATCAGCGCCGCCAGCAGCAGCAGGGTATCCGCATCCGTGGTATACTCACCATAATTGACATGACGCTTCGCTTCGCGCTCCGCCTCCTCCCGAGCCTTAATCTCGGCTACGGTCTCTCCCGTATCAATCAGGAAATCCAGATTCACGTACTCTGAAGAAACATAACCGTCATCTCCGTTATAATCAATACATATCCAGCCGCTTTCTTCATCATTTCCCAGCACTTCCACAATTTCACCCTTGGGAAGCAATCCGTATACCCCGGCCTCCGTGCTGGGCTCCATTCTGACACGCAGGGTTTCCGTATTAACGGTTGCGATCATCTTGCCCACATCGTATGCAAGGGCCTGCGCCTCATCCCCAAACAGGAGATATTCATCCGACGCCCATCCGACAATGTTTCCCGACTGCAGCTTTGTCCACCCGTCCTTTCGCTCCAGAATGAATCCTCCGCAGTCTTTGTATAACTTTCCGACTTTTTCAGCATCTTCACCGGCTTCACTTCTCACGTTCAGCGCACTTTTTACATTCGCCATGACTAACGTGCTTTCAGCCTCCTGCTCCTGCCAGAGCTCCAGATTCAGTTCCTTTGCCATGGCATCTGCAATCGCAACCGAATCGGTAACACTGGGATTTAAAAGAGACGCCACTCCCCCCCGCATATCGTCCAGTCCGTTGTCTTCGCCGGCGTAAACAGCTATATCCGCCTGCAGTACAAGAGACAGGGATAATATTACTCCCAGTACCGCTGTAAGCAGCTTTCTGTTTTTTGCCATCTTCATCACCTCCGAAACAAATCTTTTAAGAAGTATTCCATTTTCTTAATAAATTTATTACAAAGTTGTTAAATTTGTTACAGAGGAATCATAACAAAGATTCTAAATTTTGTCAAGTTTCTAAATTTACATACTTCTGGACTTTTCTACACACGCTTCCACCGCATCCATAACAGTCCCCCGAAAACGCCCTTCTTCCAGTACTTTTACAGCCTCGATGGTGGTTCCTCCCGGCGAGCATACCATATCCTTCAGTTCCCCGGGGTGCAGCCCTGTTTCCAGCACCATCTTCGCGCTCCCCAGCACCGACTGCGCCGCAAATTCATATGCCTGTTTTCTCGGCATACCGGCCGCCACTGCCGCATCTGCCATAGCTTCAATAAACATAAAAACATAGGCAGGTGAACTGCCGCTGACTCCGACCACTGCATCCATCAGCCTTTCCGGGACCACATCAGCTCTTCCGAAGGCTTCCAGCAGCCGGATCACCTTTTCCACATCCTCCTCGGGAACCTCATCCCCTGCACATACCCCTGTACATCCCTCCAGGACAAGAGCCGGCGTGTTAGGCATACAGCGCACAATTTTCAGTTCAGGCCTTCCAAAGGCCTCTTTCAGATAAGAAAGAGTCCTTCCTGCCGCAATGCTCACTATCAAAGTCTCCGCCCTTACGCTGTCCTTAATTTCAGCAATTATCTCCGAAATAAACAAAGGCTTAACCGCCAGGAACAGAACATCCGCCTCGGCAGCAACTTTTTGATTATCAAGAACAGCAGTTATGTTAAATCTTTCCTTAATTTTCTCCCGTGTTGCGTTTGTTTTTGAAGAACCAATAACCTCCTGAGGCTCCACCAGGCCCTTTTCCAGCATTCCGCCAATCATTGCCGTGGCCATGTTTCCCAGACCGATAAATCCTATCTTCACCTTTCTTCCTCCTTCTCTGTGCATATTACAGACTTAGATTTTTAGATTTCCTTTCCACTCTACGTTGCCGCTGGGCCTCATACATCAGCAGGGAAGCCGCCACCGCCGCGTTCAGCGATTCCACTCGCCCTTCCATGGGAATCTTTACGGCCTCCCGGGCCAGTTCCGCCGTCTCCCTGCTGAGACCGTTCCCTTCATTTCCAATCAAAAATGCCGTTCCCTCACAGAAGGAAAAACTTTCATAGTATCTCTTTCCCTCAAGGTGGGCCGCATAGGTATGAATTCCTCTCTGGTGCAGCCTTGCGATCATTTCCTTCAGACTGTCCGTATATAAAAAGGGAACCCGGAATACAGAACCCATGGTTGCCCGGATTGTCTTGGGATTAAACAGGTCAACTGTCTGTCTGCTCATAATAACACCCGTTATCCCCGCTCCCTCCCCGGTCCTTATGATTGTTCCGAGATTGCCCGGATCCTGCAGATTCTCCAGAACCACAAGAAGCGGATGGGGTACATCCAGCAGCTGCTCCGGCGTGTATCGAGGCTGGGCAGCCACAAACAAAATCCCCTGAGGCGTTCGGGTGTCAGACATCCTGGCCAGGATATCATCCGATACCAGCTCGCATCCGGTATTATTCAGCTTTTCCTTCAGGGCCGGAGAAGAGCATATCTTTTCGTATGCCCCCTGAGAGACATATACCTCCCTCACGGAATCTTCCGGCACCTCCTCAAACATTTTGAATCCCTCCGCCGGAAATACCCCTGCCTCGTCTCTCTCCCTTGCTGACTTCTGCCACTGTATAACCTGCTTCACCCTGCTGTTGGAACTGCTGGTAATCATACTCTCCTCCATATGCCAAAGCCAACAGGCTGGCTTATAAAAATACCGTTTAAATAAGGCCGCCCCAATCAGGACGGCCGTTATTTTAATTTCATTAATTCATGATTTAATTTTATACCGTCAAAAGATGTGCAACTTCAAACTGGTACTCATCGATATGCTTCTCCATCTTCAATGCGTCCTCAATATCGAAATCCACAAACTGGCCGCCTCTGTAGCCCACTACCCTGTTTGTCTTTCCCTGCAGCATAACGTCCACCGCGTATGCCCCCATGATGGACGCATAATACCGATCCATTGCCGTCGGATTTCCGCCGCGCTGCATGTAACCAAGGATAGTTGCTCTTGTCTCAATGCCGGTAGCAGCCTCAATCCTTCTCGCCATGGAAGTTGAATGACCGATTCCTTCTGCATTAATGATGAGGTGGTGGGTCTTTCCTTTTTTACGGCTCTCTATAATGTGATTGATGATTTCCTGCTCGTTAAAATCATATTTTTCAGGAAGCAGCACATCCTCCGCACCGTTTGCAATACCGCACCAGAGTGCAATATATCCTGCGTCGCGTCCCATAACCTCAATAATACTGCACCGCTCATGCGAAGAAGAAGTATCCTTGACCTTGTCAATGGCTTCCATTGCGGTGTTTACCGCAGTGTCAAAGCCAATCGTATATTCGGTACACGCAATGTCCAAATCAATGGTTCCGGGAATTCCCACCGTGTTGATTCCCAGCCGGGAAAGCGCCTGCGCACCACGGTAGGAGCCGTCGCCGCCGATTACCACAATGCCGTCGATGCCGTGCTTTCTGCATATGTCCGCACCCTTCTTCTGGTACTCCGCCTTCTTGAACTCAAGACATCTTGCCGTGCCGAGAATCGTTCCGCCACGCTGGATAATATCGGAAACATTGCGGGGCTGCATGTCAATAATGTCTTCGTTCAGCAGACCGTTATAGCCCTTCTTGATACCCTTTACCTTCAAGCCTCTTGAAATTGCGGTACGCACCACTGCACGAATGGCTGCATTCATGCCCGGAGCATCTCCTCCGCTTGTCAGTACCGCAACCGTCTTTATCTCATTTGCCATGACTTACCTCCCAATGTATTCGCATACAAATATGGCTGACTTATACATTCATATATTTTACTGCTTTTCCGTACACTTTTCAATAGGTTTTGGCAGGATTTTCACATTCTCCCCGCCAAACAACGTCCCCAGCCTCTGCTGCAGCCCGCTGTCTGCCTTCACCCGGCGGTTCGGCGGCAGAACCTTGAAGCCGCGGGTGCTCTTCAGGAAAATCACCACATCATCATCTCCGTCAGAGTCCGCTATTGCATTCAGGAGTTCCTGCTCCCGGGCAAAATAGCTCTCCGCGTCAGGAAATTGAATCCAGATGCCCTCCGGCATCTTTCCTGCTGTGCCCGCGCTCTGTGCCGGATTTTCCCGACTGCCGCCCATCTGCTCCGCCCGGGTCCCGCGGCCCGCCTGTCCGTATGCACCGGTGCTCCCGCCCGGGTCCTGCCCCGGCCGGCCGCCATAACTTTTACCACCACCGAAACCGGACTTCCCCCGGCCGCCATAGCGATTCTGGAAGATGGGACCGCCCTCTGCCTGTGCCGCCTCCTCAAAGCTGACAATCTGCTCACAGATTACCTTGGCATCCTTGTCCTCCTCAACGGAGATTCGTCCCTTTATAAAAATTTTTGCGTCCTCATTCAGCAGCTGGCCGTATTTTTCATAGTCTCTGGGAAATACCACGATCTCCACGCTGCCCACTAAATCCTCCAGCGTAAGAAACGCCATCACCTGATTGTTCTTTGTGTATTTGATAGTCTTGTCCGCAATCAGTCCGCCCACCACGGCCGTTGTCTGGTCCTCGGCGCGAACCTCCCCCGTCTCCTCGTCCAGAGCAAAGTCGTTGGTGTTGTTGGTAACATATTTCTGCCAGAGTTCCTGATACTCCTCCAGCGGATGCCCGCTCAGGTATATGCCCAGCACTTCCTTCTCGAAGGCAAGCTGCATTTCCTTAGTGTACTCCCCCACATCCGGCATTCGAATGTCGAACTCCTCCTTCTGTGACTCATCCGCAATGTCAAACAATGACATTTGACCTGCCAGATTGCTCTTTTTATCTTTAATAATATGATCCACAATCTGGACATACACACTCATGAACTGCTTCCTGGTTCCTCCCAGACCATCCAGGGCACCCGACTTGATAAAGTTTTCAATGGTCCGTCTGTTTATTTCCCGGTCACCCATACGGGTGATAAAATCCTTCAGATTAGTAAAAGCTCCTCTCGCCTTCCGCTCCTCCACCATGGCGTCGATGACAGGTCTTCCCACGCTCTTGATCGCAGTCAGAGCGTAGCGAACCTTCCCGTCCGTGACGGAAAAACCGCTCTGCCCCTGGTTCACATCCGGAGGCAAAAGTTCAATCCCCATGCTGCGGCAGGTCATTATATACTCGGACACCTTCTTCGGATTGTCAATCACGGAAGTCATCAGGGCTGCCATGAACTCCACCGGATAATAATACTTAAGCCATGCCGTCTGCAGGGCTACCACCGCATAACACGCCGCATGGGACTTGTTAAAGGCGTACTTTGCAAAATCCATCATATCGTCATAGATGCCCCCGGCAACCTGCTCACTGATTCCCTTGGATACGCAGCCCGGCACGCCCTCTTCATCATTTCCGTAAATAAAGTTTGCCCGCTCCTTCTCCATGACAGACTGCTTCTTTTTACTCATGGCACGGCGCACCAGATCGCTTCTGCCCATAGTGTACCCGCCCAGTTCACGGACAATCTGCATCACCTGCTCCTGATACACAATACATCCGTAGGTGGGTTTCAGAATCGGTTCCAGCTGCGGGCAGGCATAGACAACGTCCTGATGACTGTTCTTTCCCTTAATGTATCTGGGAATAAAATCCATGGGACCGGGACGGTACAGAGAAATTCCTGCTATAATGTCCTCCAGGCTCTGTGGGCGGAGCTCCTTCATAAAGTTCTTCATACCGCTGCTTTCCAGCTGAAAGATTCCTTCCGTCCTGCCCGTTCCGATATAGGCCAGTACCTTGGGGTCATTGTAGTCGATACTGTTAATGTCTATCCTCTTCCCCGTGGTCTCCTCTATAAAATTCACTGCATCCCGGATGACAGTCAGATTTCGCAGACCCAGGAAATCCATTTTCAGCAGCCCCAGTTCCTCCAGCGTAGTCATGGTAAACTGAGTCACTATGGAGCCGTCGCTTCCTCTGGACAGAGGTACAAACTCGTCCGCAGCCTCAGGGCAGATGACCACGCCGGCAGCATGCATTCCGGTATGCCTGGGCAGCCCTTCCAGACGCTTACACATATCGATGAGGTTATGAACCTGCTCATCCTCCTGGTACATCCTGCGCAGCTCCGGATTTTTCTCCAGAGCAAGCTCCAGGGTAATATTTAATTCATTGGGCACCATTTTTGCGATAGAATCCGCAAAGGCATAGGGCAGATCCATCGCCCTGGCCACGTCCCTGATGACGCCTCTTGCCGCCAGTGTACCGAAAGTGACAATCTGCACCACCTTCTCGGCGCCGTACTTCCCGCTCACATAATCGATGACATCCTGTCTCCCGTCAGGTCCAAAGTCCACGTCAATATCCGGCATGGACACGCGCTCAGGATTCAAAAAACGCTCAAACAGCAAATCGTAACGTATAGGGTCAATATCCGTAATCTTCAGACAGTAGGATACAATGCTTCCCGCCGCAGAGCCCCGCCCCGGTCCTACGGGAATGCCGTTCTGTTTTGCATAGTTGATAAAATCCCATACGATCAGAAAGTAATCTACATAGCCCATCTTCCGGATGATACCAAGCTCATAATCCAGGCGTTCTCTGAGCGTCTGTCCCGTGCCATCGGCAGCCTGCACTGTTCCTTCGGCAGCTTGTGCCTGCGCCGATGTCTGTTCGACTCCAGCCATGGCGGATGCCGCCCTCTCACCATACCGTTCCTTCAACCCGTCATCGCACAGCTTGTTCAGATAAGTCCAGGAATCGTAGCCCTCCGGCACCTCATAGTGGGGCAGTTTCGTCTCTCCGAACTTAATCTCCACATTGCAGCGGTCAGCGATGGCCTGAGTATTCTCCACCGCTTCCCAGGCATAAGGAAAAAGCCCCTTCATTTCCTCTTCGCTTTTCACAAAATACTGGCCGCCCACATACCGCATCCTGTCCTCATCCGCCAGCTTTTTGCCGGTCTGAAGGCACAGCAGAATATCGTGAGGCTCCGCGTCCTCGGCATAAGTGTAGTGCACATCATTCGTAGCCACCAGGGGAATGTCAAGCTCTCTGCTCATCTTAAGCAGTTCGGTATTCACCAGTCTCTGCTCCGGCAGCCCATGGTCCTGAAGTTCCAGAAAGTAATTGCCTTTTCCGAAACAGGACTCATACTTCCGCGCCACCTTCCGCGCTTCCTCTGTCAGCCCCTTGACAATATAGCGCTGAACCTCTCCTGCCAGACAGGCAGACAGCGCAATAATGCCTTCATGATACTCATTCAGCACTTCCATATCCACACGGGGCTTATAGTAGTAACCTTCCGTAAATCCTTTGCTTACAATCTTAACCAGATTGTCATAGCCCCTGTTGTTTTCCGCCAGGAGCACAAGGTGATAGTATCTGTCCTCTCCCCCGGTCAGTTCCTTGTCAAACCGGGAATTCGGCGCAACATAGACTTCACATCCCAGAATCGGTTTGATGCCGGCCTCCCTTGCGGCGCGGTAAAAATCAATCACACCATACATGGCTCCGTGATCCGTGATGGCCGCGCTGTCCATCCCAAGCTCCTTCACCCGGCTCACGTATTCTTTTATTTTGTTGGAACCGTCCAGAAGGGAATATTCCGTGTGGACATGAAGATGTACGAACGCCATGGCAATGCTCCTTTTCCTGTCAATCTACTATTCAATATACTGAAAATCTCGTTTTTTTTCAAGGGGACTGCAGCATTTCGCAGATAAAACGATAAGCTGAATAGTTCTGAAAACGGAAAGTGCATTGACCATGCTTTTAAAATGAAACACGAAGAAAGAACCGGCCATCCTTGACGAAAAAAGTGTATATTCCGCCATACTTCTCCACGATGGTGCATATGCTGCGCACACCGATCCCATGTCCCGGATTTTTCGTGACGGGAACTCCATACTCAAAGGTTATGTCATCATCACAGGAGTTGATAACCTGTAAAAAGAATTTTCCGCTTTTCTCATATGCAGAGACTTCGATCGTGCCGGGTAAATCCTTGTCTCTCAATTTCTGACAGGCATGCAGCGCATTTTCCAAGGCATTGGACAGCAGGACACACAAGTCGGTTTCGGATATAGGAAGAAATTGAGAAATCGCCGCCTTAATGTTGATGGGGATACCATTATCCTCAGCCCGCCCGGCAAACGAGGAAAATATCAGATTTACCGTTTCGTTTTCACAATAAACCGTCACTCTGTTCGCTTCAATCTCCGAACAGATTTCCTGAATATATGCCTGTGCCTGATCAATCTTTCCGTTTTCCATGCAGGAGGAGAGATACTGCATATGATGACGCAGATCATGCCGGAAGGTACTTGTCTTATGCTGCAGTTCCCGGAGGGATTTAACCTCCCGAACAGCCTGTGCGATCTGCAGATTAATAATATCCTGTGTCTGTTCCAGCCGATGGCGGATCTGTTCCTCCCGCGATGTCTGAACCGTAAATATCAAATATGCCATACTGCATACAAACGGCATAAATTCCACTGCGGCCAAAACACCGTCCGATAACAGACTCGTATAGATACGGGTCAGATAATCGAAACCATAATATACTGCCGGCACCACACCAAACCAACACTGTGCCGCAGTCGGATGATGTGAAATAGAGCGCACAGACGGCGCAATAAACCGTACCAAAACCAACAGAATCGGCAGCGTCATAGTCAACTCAGCCACGTCCTGCATCATGGCCCCACCCGAAAATACGGCGACAATCAACAGCGCCATCCATCGCCTGATCTGGCAGCAAAGATACGCGGTTAAGACAGAAATAATCGACCAAAGACATTGCCTGCTGAGAACAAAGAGCACTATGGCCAGGGGAAAATGCGTGATAAACGGATAAATGTTCTCCACAATATCCGCATCAACAAAAAAATAAATAATACCCTGAAGCAATAAAATCGCCATTATACTGCCGGTCATAAACATAACTTTTTTCCGTGTCCAGCGGATATCACAGAAAAATGCAGATAAGACCATGCCAAAAATACCTACGGAAGTGAGGTTCACCATGTAAATACTGCTCATAATACTAAAACCTGCTGTCTGTTAAATGCGTATTCAAGATAACTGTTTTTGACCTCAGAACATTTTCCATGGGGAATCGGAATTTTCGCAAGACTCTCCATTGTGATCGCTTTGTAAGAGATATTCTGTATATACTCCATATTAACTAAAAATGACCGATGCGGGCGCAGAAAATTTTCATACTGTGTAAGCTGACAGCACAGTTTATCCATACTCCCGACACTTTCGAAAACAGTCCCGTTAGCCATATGAAACAATAACGTACGTCCGGCCACTTCACAGTATTCGAGTTTATCTATATCTATTTTGGTTATCCCGCTTTTACATTGCAGGATAAGTCTGCTCTGTCTATCCTTTCTGCATTCGGAAATAACGGAATCCATCAATCCGAAAAAGCTCTCCTCACATATCGGCTTTATCTGGTAGAAATATGCGCCAACCGTATAGGACTGTATCGCGTACTCAGAAGATGATGTTAAGAAAATAATTTTTACTACATTATCATACTGCCGGATCTCTTTCGCCGTATTGATTCCATTTTCACCCGGCATAATAACATCCAGAAACAGAACATCAAAGCACATTCCTTTTTCGATTTCAGCCAATAATTCCAAAGAACTGTTAAAAGCAGTGCATACGATCTCCTGATTGCATCTCTCACGATATTGATCGATCAACGCATTGATTCCGTTTAATACGGACAGATCATCGTCGCAAAGTGCTACCCTTATCATAAAGTAACCTTCCCTTCTAACATATACCGCAAAAACGAGCCGAACAATAACCCATGCCTGCTTTACGGACATTTGCCTGAAACAATTGGAAATTATGTGATTAATCTTGACATGGCATATTTTGTACTATAACATACAGGTAAACGCTAATAATGCGAATGGCGCAAAATGTATCCGAAACTGCGCGAACTGTCAGCAATTTGAAGCTACTGTGACCATGACTCAAAAGAAACGGAGTACATATAAATATGAAGATACAGCTAAAACCTGCAGCAGTACTGGCAGCGCTGTTCATTTTGTCAAACATGTTTCCGGCATTTACAGTGAATGCGGACGGATTGTCGGAAGAAGCGTCTGTGTCACAAAACGGCACCCTGATACCTGAAGATGCATCAGGGACAACGGCCGCCGTGATGCCGGAAGAATCCGAGACGCCTGTTCCCGACTATGCGCCAATATTTTGTGCAGACATAGAATCTTCTTTCCAGGGATATGTTGTGAGAGGAATTTTAACGGAAGTTACGTCCGATATCAGTCATGTCCAGCCACTGTATTCGCTGGATGATATAACCTACTATGAATGCGGCAAGGCATGGGATCAGTACTGGATGGACACAGAAGAACCGGGTTCACCGGAAAAACTGCTGAATTATATCTGGCTCTATGACAACTTTGAGCCGCTGAAAAGTTACCTTGCTGAAACTCTGGATCGCTTTTACTTAAAATTACGCCTCACAAAGAATAACGGGATTACTTACGAGACCCGGGCGGCAGTCATTGATCGCGGAGCTCCGCAGCCCATTCCTGACGGGATCACCCCTGTCGCCATGTTCGCCCCCTCCATGCTCGTCCGTGAAACAGGATTGCCTTACTACTGTGGCAAATACCAGCTCACCGTAAGCGCAAATACCGCGCCGGAGGACATATCCGCATTTTTGCCGGATACACTGCCCATTGAGATTCAGCTCCCGCTTAAAAATGATAATCACCATATTGCAAAATGCATTGTTAACTGCCCCGTCAACTGGAAACCCCTGTCATTTTCCAGGCTTGCTCCGGGAGAAAGCCTGACGATTCCGGATGCTGCAGAAGAGCTTGTGGTCCCCGCCGACACTCTGCTCAATACGCCTATGGGTATCTTTCAACTGGACAAACCGCTTACCGTTGGAGATGATATTGTTACGGACGAGGTCAGACTGGTTCTGAACGCCGCACCGGAAGACAGGAATCCCACAGGGGTGTTGTTTGAAGAGAGAGACGGGCTGGAAATAGCGTTCCTTCTAAAGCCTACCGGCGCCACGTCCATTCAGGCCTATACGCTTTCGGAAGGAGAGTCGGACTGGGTAAAGCTTTCCGAACTTCCACTGTCTGAAGTCATTAATGCCCAGCCTTCTACCGCAAGCAGTGCATATGTGTATGTCCTCGACAATAATCAGGAGCCCTACCGGTCTTATCTGGCAGCCCGGGATGCAGAAAGTATCCCCACACCTTTTTTTGTGGGTCTGAAAATAGAGGGCGGCGTTTTTGATGGTCGACAACTCGTCCTCCCATGGCCGGACACCTATGACCAGCCTCTCGCTCTGCCCAATGTGGGCGGTGCCGGAGGAAATGAAGGAAACGCCGGTTCTGTCAGCAAGAATGACAGTACAGAGGAAGGACAGCGGCCAAATCTCCCTCAGAATCCCAAAGAGGATCAGGATTCTGCGGCTCGGCCTGTTTCTTCTCAGAATCCCGAACAGGATCAGGATTCCGCGGCTCAGCCTGTTCCTTC
>CAMWJV010000073.1 GCA_947174665.1 uncultured Lachnospiraceae bacterium | reverse complement strand
CCGGTCAGGTCCACCTCCAGCCAGCCGGCACCATCCATGATCTTTTCCTCGTTGCCGATCATTATAATGTCGGCGATTCCTTCCTCCATTATCTTTGCTGCGGCAAGCAGGGTTCTCTTGTCATTGGACTCCGGCAGTACGATAGTTTTTTTGTCCAGTCTCGCTCTCTCTTTGATTGTGTCAATATAGGACATTTTTACACTCCTTTCATTTTCTTTTTGTATTGTGGAATTTAACTATTTGTATTATACTTATTATAAAGAATCATGTAAACGCTTTCAAGTAATGTTATTTTTTTCACATTGTCAATTAATATCTATATTTGATATTTCAACAGTTATCCGGAGGGGCGCTTATGAAAGTCAACGGAATCATCGCGGAGTACAATCCTTTTCACAACGGGCACAAATATCATCTGGAAGAGTCAAAACGCCTTACCGGCGCCGACTACTCTGTTGTCGTCATCAGCGGCAACTTTATTCAACGCGGTGATCCGGCACTGGTGGACAAGCATACGCGCGCGGAAATGGCTCTGAAAAACGGTGCCGACCTGGTACTGGAGCTTCCCACAGTATATTCGGCTTCCAGTGCGGAATACTTTGCCACCGGCGCCGTATCACTGCTGGACAAGCTGGGATTGGTGACTCATCTCTGCTTTGGCAGTGAATGCGGTGATACTGCCCTGCTTCATAAGATTGCATCCATTCTCCGTGAAGAACCTGCGGATTATACCACCGAGTTAAAGGCAAAGCTGAAACAGGGACTATCCTATCCGGCCGCCCGCAATTCCGCTCTGATACACTATTGTCCGGCCCTGACTGAGAGCAGTAAAATTTTTTCTTCTCCAAACAACATCCTTGCCATTGAGTACATAAAGGCTATTTTGAATCAAAATTGCAAAATGGAACCTGTCACCATAAGAAGGCTCGGTGCGGAGTATCATGACCCCTCCCCTCACTCCAAATACTGTTCCGCCCTCGCCATCCGTCAGGCTCTGGCAGATGGCCGCGGTCTCCAGTCTGTAGCACATTACATGCCGGATTCCGCAAGGGAACTTCTCGACCGCCGACTGGTTCTTGGCAGGGGAATCTGTGCCAATGACTTTTCTTCCGCCTTATATTATAAACTGCTTTCGGAAAAGGAATCCGGATTTGACAAATACCTGGATGTATCTGCGGATTTATCCAACCGCATCTGCAAACATCTTTCGGAATACAGGAACTTTGATGATTTCTGTGATCTGCTGAAAACAAAGGAACTGACCTATACCAGAATCAGCCGCTGTCTGCTGCATATTCTGCTGAATCTCACAAAGGAGGATATGGCCGTCTGCTATGAGCTTGAGCATACCCCCTATGCGCGGATTCTCGGGTTCCGCAGAGATGCCGAACCCCTGCTCAGTGCAGTCAAGGAACTGGCTTCCATCCCTCTGGTCACAAAGCTGGCGGACGCGGAAAAGCTTCTGCCCACAGACGCCTATCTCATGTTAAAGCAGGACATCCAGATCAGTCAGCTTTATTACGGTGTAGCCGCCGGACTCGCGGGAATAACGCCCGTCAACGAGTTCAGCATACCGCTGGTGATAGTGTGAGGCAACAGTTCAGCCATGCAGGATTAATTGCATAATTTGTAAATGGGAGCTTGCTCACAAAGAACAAATTACGCAATTAATCCTATAGGGCGGACGCCCGACATGAAATAAAACGCCGAAGTATTATATGCTTCGGCGTTTTATGAATGGCATGGCTGTACCATCACCCGCTTTAGTTTTTGAAGCTATGTATGGGTGCGGGAATCCTGCCGCCCCTGTTCACAAATGCCTCGCAGGAAAAAGAATTTACCGGCATGATCGGCGCATAGCCCAGAAGCCCGCCGAACTCAACCGTCTCACCCACGCCCTTTCCGATGACAGGAATAATGCGGACAGCCGTGGTTTTCTGATTTACCATACCGATTGCCATCTCATCTGCAATGATGCCGGAGATGGAGGACGCTTTTGTATCTCCCGGAATAGCAATCATATCCAATCCTACGGAGCACACACAGGTCATTGCCTCCAGTTTTTCCAGAGTGAGCGCTCCTGCCTGTACCGCGTTGATCATCCCCTGATCCTCGCTGACAGGAATGAAAGCGCCGCTCAGGCCTCCCACATAGGAGGAAGCCATGACTCCGCCCTTCTTAACCTGATCGTTTAAGAGCGCCAGAGCTGCCGTTGTGCCGGGGGCTCCCGCATACTCCAGGCCTATCTCACAGAGAATATCCGCCACACTGTCGCCGATGGCAGGTGTCGGAGCCAGTGACAGATCCACAATTCCAAAAGGAACCCTTAAGCGTGCAGATGCCTCCTGGGCCACCAGTTGCCCCACGCGGGTCACTTTAAATGCCGTCTTCTTGATAGTTTCACACAATGTTTCAAAGCTCTCTCCCCGCACCTGCTCAAGAGCAGTCTTTACCACTCCCGGGCCGCTGACACCCACATTGATGATCTTGTCCGCCTCGGTGACTCCGTGAAAGGCTCCCGCCATAAAGGGATTGTCGTCCGGCGCGTTGCAGAACACAACCAGCTTGGCGCAGCCAAGTGAGTCATTCTCTTTCGTATGCTCGGCGGTAGACTTGATGATTTCTCCCATCAGCTTCACCGCATCCATGTTGATACCGGTTCTGGTAGAACCAAGGTTCACAGAGCTGCACACCCGCTCGGTGGCGGATAGCGCCAACGGAATGGAACGGATCAACAGCTCGTCTGCCGGAGTCATTCCCTTACTCACCAGGGCGGAGTAGCCGCCGATAAAATTCACACCAATATCGTGAGCAACCTTGTCCAGTGTTCTCGCCAGTCCTGCAAAATCCTCCGCAGTCCTGCAGGCCGCGCCCCCCACAAGAGCGATGGGTGTCACAGAGATTCTCTTGTTTACTATGGGAATGCCAAACTCTCTGGAAATTTCCTCACCCGTCTTCACTAAATCCTTTGCAGACTCATAAATCTTCTGATATATCTTTTCATTGAGCCGCTTTAAATCCGCGTCGATGCAGTCCAGAAGGCTGATGCCCATGGTGATGGTACGCACATCCAGATTCTCTTCCTCAATCATCCTGTTTGTCTCGGCTACCTCATATAAATTTATCATGCCAATGTCTCCCTTCATCCTTCCATTACTGCGCAAGAAGCCATACCATCCGAAGACGCTCCCTTCGGGCTTGCGCCTCGCTTCCCCTAAGCCATGCCATCCGAAGACGCTCCCTTCGGGCTCGCCTTCGGATGCGGGCTTGCGCCCTATAGAAACTCTGCTGTGCACAGTGCTCTGTGAGCAAGCTCACTCGCACTTTGTACAGCAGAGTTTCTGCATGGCTTAAATGCGATGCATCTTGTCGAATATTTCTTCCTTCTGGCACTTGATGACTACGCCGATTTCTTCTCCCAGCTCTGTCAGTTCATCCGACACATCCCCGAACTGTCTGCTGCAGCCGGCCATATCCACAATCATCATCATATTAAAATACCCCTGCACTATGGTCTGAGAAATATCCAGAATATTGATGCCGTTATCCGCCAGATACGTACATACTCCGGCAATAATGCCGACAGTATCTTTCCCTACCACAGTAATAATCGTCTTCTTCATATCTTTCTCCATTCCCGCGCTCCGCGCTTTTCTTATTCACATTTTTCGTAAAGATGTCATCAGATTTTTTTAGCAAGGAAAAAAACGCCCTCATAATAAATCCAAATCGTATCTGAATCTACCACAAAAAATTGACTCCCGAAAAAATCATCATTTGAATCAATAGTTACACATGTAACCTCACTTATATTATTCCACCATTCTCCGAGATTCGCCCTATATTCTTCCAGTAAGCTATCGTAATTATAAGTATTCTCCTCCGTTTTATAAGTGAAACTGTCATCATTTACTTTCTCAGCATCTAAAAGAACGGAATCAGATTGATACGTAATCTCTAATCCCCGACGTGATTCCATATCATCTGCAGATAGTGCAGAAATCGCCGCGCTCTGATAATCCATCACTTTCCATGTTCCGTAGAAAGGAAATGAGTTATCCGATTCCTCTGTATCAGCAATCTCGTTTTCAGCATCAGAAGGTTCCGGTGTTTCCTGCTCCGTCACTGACACGGATTCATCCTGTGAACTGTCATCCGGCAATGTACCGCCGCACCCACTCAATATCATTGTTAAAAGACCGATAGATAACATAACCAACAGCTGCTTTTTCATTTTTTTCTCCATTCCCGCGCTTTTTATTTCTCCCTTTTCAGGAAAGTTTGATTTATTCTATTGCACCGTAAACTCAGTCCATTCAATATGATTATATTGCATTACATCATTTGCTTTTTTCATGCCAAGTTTCTCATAGAACGGAACAGCATTTTCATTTGCTATCAGATATACAGCTATGTCCTTTTCACCGCCTGCTTTGTCATGTGCGATTTTCATAAGCCTTCTTCCGATACCTTGTCCCTCATAATCTCTGTCAACACCCAAATCAGTCACATAGAGCCAATATACATAATCTGTTAACCCAAATAAAACGCCGACAATTAAGCCCTTCTCGTTTCTTGCGACGAGGCTTATTGAAACGTTATTTACAAGCTTGGATATTCTCTCTGCAAACCGTTCCTTTGGATATTGTGAGCCCAAATCTGTCCTTTTCAGGAAATCCGTATATTCCTCTGCAGATATCCGTTCTTCTTCAATTTCTATTTTTTCACTCGTTCCTTCGTAAAATCCTGCCATCTCGTCCTTTATACCTCTGCCGCCGGAGTAACCTCGCTGCGCTTTGCTACCCGGATGTCAAAATCTCCTGCCCTGTAGGGATTGTCTCCCATATTAATCTCCATCCGCACCGACTCAAAGGCAAGCTCCGGCAGATTATTTTCCTTACTCAAATGTCCTAAAAACACTGTTTTCAGGCCATCATGCAGTATCCGGCATAAAAGCCGTCCCGAATTCTCGTTGGACAAATGCCCTCTGTCCCCCAGGATGCGTTGTTTTAAGTAATAAGGATACGGTCCCACCTGCAGCATGTTTACATCATGATTTGCCTCCAGCAGCAGCGCGTCCATTCCCTTCAGACACTCCACCGTATAATCATTATAGACCCCCAGATCCGTGCAGACCGCCACCTTTTTATTTCCGTAAGAAATCCGGTAGCCCACAGGCTGCGCCGCATCATGAGATATCTGCATGGGGTTCACCGTCAGGTCCTTGATAATAAACTTCCGGTCCTCCTGCACCTCATGGAACAGCCCTTCCTCCAAAGTTCCCAGGCTTCCGGTCTCCCGTATGGCCCTTATGGTTCCCGCCGTGGCATAAATGGGAATTTCATACTTTCTGGCAAGGATTCCCAGTCCGCTTATATGGTCCGCATGCTCATGTGTCACCAATATACCGTCAATGTCACTTGCCGTAAGCCCGAGCTCCCGAAGACCACTCTCCGTCCGCTTGCCGCTGATGCCCACATCCACCAGCAGATGCGTGGCTTCAGAACCCACATAAACACAGTTACCGCTGCTTCCGCTCGCTATACTGCACAGCCTCATCTTCTGTCCTCTTCCCAATAAATATCTATTACATCCCCCTCAGTCAACGGCTCCATATACTCCGCTCTGCGCTTATTCAGCTGGGTCACAATGGAACGTCCTCTGGAGTCATTCAGATCAAAGTCAATAAAGGAAAACACATCCACAAACACATAACTGCTTTTACCCTTCATTGTCACAGGGAGTTTGTTGACTATGACCGTTATCTCGTCCAGTCCCGGGAAGCCTTCCCCTGCCCCATCTGTCACACCTGAATTTTGTCCGGCATTTCCGGCTGTTCCGCCGTTCTCTGCAGCCACCTGTCCTGCAATCCTTCTGGCTGCTTCCTCCGCCGCCTTTGCAGCTGTAGCTTCCCTGGCAGCCTCCTTTGCGGCCTGCCTTTTTGCAGCTTCCTCCTCCGTCTCGTCCTCCAGGTCCGCAAAAGTTGTCTCCGCATTCACATCCCAGTTCAGGGTAAAATTCTCATAAACATTCGTACTCTGTTTTGCGGGAGTATCGTTCACAAGAATCCTGCCTCCCAGGGGAACATCCATAAACTCCGCAATTTCTCTCACCGTGTAAGAGTTCTGAACCTTGATGTCATCCCCATCCTTTATCAGATAAAATTCATTCTCCCGCTGTCCGTTCACGGAAGCCGTCTTCGGCAGGCTGATCTTTGTCCCGTTAACCACCACATGAAGCTGTTCCCCCAGCTCCTGCAGTTTTCCCAGCTCCATAGAGGCAGGCGCCCCTGCAGTGGACGGCGTCACCTCCACGCGGTCTCCATTATGTACCTGACTATATATATCCGCCGGTTCCCCGTTGACACGAATCACAGCAGCCTCGCCTTCAATACCTCTCACCATCCGGCTCTTCCCGTTGACCAAATAGGTCAGTGCATGTCCTCTCTTCGGGAACAGATCCTCGTTGGAAAAATCAGACTGCACAGCCGCATCCGCCACAGAAAGCCTGCCGTTATCGTACAGCTTTACCCGCTTGCCGTTGAAATCAACAAAGATAAAATTATTGCTCTGAACATAATAGCTCAGACAGATGCCGATGGGCGTCACCATCATGGAATCCCTTCTGGGATTCACGTTTTCAAACTCTATACTCTGCATGACCTCCTGGCCCCGGATAGCCACGCGCTCCTTAACAATGTCCAGTTCCTCCGACAGCGCTTCCGTATAGCCCGGTATAATTCCGCCGCCGCCCACCACAAACACGGCACTGACCGACTTTTCTCCGTTCAGCTCCCGGATGCAGTCTGCCACCTGTTTTGCCATCTCTTTCACATGGTTCGCCAAAATTGTTTCCACTTCTTTTGCGGTGATGGACTGAGTCAGGCCCATGATATCCTGGTATTCCACAGTCTCCCTGTCCCCCGCCTGGCGCTTGATGCGCTCCGCGGTTTCAAAGTCCACCAGACAATGCTGTACGATAATGTCGGTCAGACTGTCACCCGCCACGGGAATCATGCCGTAAGCCGTTATGGTTCCGTCCTTTGTGATGGAAATATCGCTGGTGCCTGCCCCCACATCTACCAGCGCCATATTCAGCATCCGAAATTTCTCGGGAATAGCCAGCTGAATTGCCGCGATTGGCTCCAGTGTCAGGTTTGCCACATGCAGATCCGCAAGCTCCACCGCCTTGTAAAGCCCGTCAACCACATCATCGGGAAGGAAGGTAGCAATCAGGTCAACCGCCATGTTCTTCACCTTATGCCCTTCCAGATTTCCAATCTGGTAGCCATTCATATAGTAGCGCATGGGCGTGTAACCCACACAGTAAAATTTCATCTCCGTCTCATTGTTTTTCTGGAATTCCTCATAAGCCTGCTCCACCCCCAGAGTAGAAAGAGAATAAACATCCTCCTCTGTGACCTCATGTTCCTCATCAAAGTCCTGCTCCGCATGAGTGGTGACAGTGCGCAGTACGCGGCCTGCCGCAGCAATACACACCTCCGTCAGCTTCCGGTTCAGATCCATTTCCAGTTGTTCCTTCACCTGGCTGATAGTCTGCCCTACCTTCCCGATGTCATGAATCTGCCCGTCAAGCATAGACCTGGTCTCATGTTCTCTGGAATGCTGTGCCAGCACATGAAATTTCCCGCCGCTGAGATACCCTACCGTACCTACAATGCTTCTGGTCCCAATATCCAGCCCAAACACCAGCTGTCCCTGACCTTCTCTTACTCCTGCCATGTATAAGCCTCCAGTTTTTTGTCTATTTGTGCAAAGCTCTCCGCCAGCGTTCCGCTGTTGTCTATCACAAAATCACAGTTTTCTCTGAACTGTTCCTCCGATAGCTGACTTGACATGATGCCGTCAATACGCTCCCCGCTGTACCCTCTGGACTGTCTCAGGCGTTTTCTCCTGGTTTCTTCGTCCGCATAAACATACCACATTTCATCCGCCAGCGCCCCATAACCGCACTCTATGAGCAGTGCCGCCTCCACGAAAAACAGCTCTACCGTTCCCTCCTGCCGCGCCTTCTCCAGATGCTCCAGCAGATACCTCTTCACCGCCGGATGGATGATTTCGTTGACCTGCTCCAGCAGTTCCCCGTCAGAAAAAATTTCCCCCGCCATCCTGCTCTTGTCAATCCGCCCGTCCGATCCTGTAATTTCTTCCCCGAGCAGCGCCACCAGTTCCCGGTAACAGTCGGTTCCAGGCTCCTTCACTTCATGGGCTATGCTGTCTGCCAGATAGATCTCACACTTGTAATGCTTTCCGATATAACTTAATATCTCTGTTTTTCCTGCCCCGATTCCTCCGGTGATACCTATGAACTTTGGGCTATTTTGCCTCATACCAGTTCTCCCCCGTATGCAGGTCTATCTCCAGTGTCACGGCAAGGTCCGCCGCCGTCTTCATGTTCTCTGTGAGAATCCGCCTCACCTGCTCTTCTTCTTCCAGTACAGTCTCAATGACAAGCTCATCATGCACCTGCAAAATTAATCTGGACTTCAGGTTAGCATCCCGCAGTGCCTTCCACACCCGTATCATGGCAATCTTGATAATGTCGGCTGCCGAACCCTGGATGGGCGAATTCATGGCTACCCTCTCCCCGAAGGAACGCTGCATGAAGTTTGAAGAAGAAAGTTCGGGAACGGGCCTGCGCCTGCCGAACATGGTAGTGATATACCCTTTCTCCTTCGCATCCCGGACCAGCTTATCCAAAAATTCCTTCACCTTGGGATAAGTGGCAAAATACTGCTCGATATATTCCGCCGCCTCTTTTCGGCTGATGCTCAGATCCTGGCTCAGCCCGAAGGAGCTGATGCCGTAGACAATACCAAAGTTCACTGCCTTTGCATTTCGGCGCTGCAGATCCGTAACCTCTTCAAAAGGAGTGTGAAATACCTTCGCTGCCGTAATCCTGTGAATATCCTGCTCCATGCGGTAGGCCTCAATCAGCTGTTCGTCGCCCGACATGTGAGCCAGCACCCGCAGTTCAATCTGGGAGTAATCCGCATCCATAAACTCATACCCTGTCCTGGGCACGAACACTTTGCGGATTCGCCTGCCCAGTTCCATACGCATGGGAATATTCTGCAGATTTGGCTCCGTGGAACTGATACGCCCTGTGGCAGTGATAGTCTGGTTAAAGTTAGTATGGATTCTGTTGTCTTCACCTATATACACTGCCAGTCCGTCCGCGTAGGTGGACTTCAGTTTTGTCAGGGTCCTGTATTCCAGAATATCATTGACGATCGGGTAGTCTTCCGAGAGCTTCTCCAGCACATCTGCTGCCGTAGAATACCCCGTTTTCGTCTTCTTCCCGCCGGGAAGCTTCATATTTTCAAACAACACCTCTCCAAGCTGTTTCGGAGAATTGATATTGAACTCCACTCCCGCCTGAGTATGAATAGCCTTTTCAAGCTCCTCAATTCTTTCAACCAGCGCGTCGCCGTAAGCTTTCAGTTCCTCCCGACGTACCTCCACGCCCTCCCTCTCCATGTCATACAGCACCAGAGACAGAGGCATTTCAATCTCCTTCATCAGCCTGCTCATGCCGGTTTCCTGCAACTTGTTTTCCAGCACCCGCGCAGCACGCAGCGACACATAAGCTCCATAACAGCAGTATTCTGCAAATTTATCCGGCTCCTGTCGCATCGCCTCCCTTGCCTTAAACTTTCCAAGCAGTTCCGTCCTGCCGGGTATCATCAGCCCGAGATGCTCCGACGCTATGGTCTCCACATCATAATCACTCTTTAAAGGGTTCAAAAGATATGCGCCGATCAGAATATCAAAATACCTTTCCGTTGTATCCCGTTCCAGAAACCTATACTGCCCTTTAATATCAAAGGTGTAAATTCTGACTCTGCCGGACAGCTTCCGCAGTGCCTTTTCAAGCTCTTCCACATTTGCCGCACCGTTCGCGGATTTATCATCAAACAGAGAGAGCTGCTCGTTCTCCGGCTCCCTCACTGCCAGGAAGAAAGTTTCTTCCTCCCGGACGCTTACTGCAATGCCCAGAAGGCTTCCGCCCTCCACCGCCAGAAACAGTCCCGTCTCCTCGCTGTCCTCCAGACTTTCCAGCTTATCCAGAAATTCCTTCTCCCCGTTGATCTGCACAAAAGATTTTGCCAGTTCCCGGCTTTCTTCACCCTTTTCCCCATTTTCAAAACGGGTCAGCATATTTTTGAACTCCAGCCGCTTAAACAACTGATAAGCCTCCGGGGTATAATAGCCCTCCGCCTTGGCCGCCTCATAGTCCAGCTCCACATCACAGTCAATCCGGATGGTGGCAAGGGTCTTACTCAAATCTGCCAAATTCCTGTTTTCAATAAGAGACTCCCTGATACTTTTTTTAGTAATCTCCTCCACATGGGCATAAATCCCGTCCAGGGATCCGTACTGCCCCATCAGCTCTGCGGCAGTCTTCTGTCCCACCTTGGGCACGCCCGGAATATTATCAGCAGTGTCCCCCATCAGTGCCTTCAGATCAATAAACTGCAACGGCGTCACTCCATACGCCTCAGCCACATCCGTTGGATAATAATCCTCAATCTCCGTCCTTCCCATTTTTGTCTTGGGAATTCGAATCTTGATATGCTCATCCGCAATCTGCAGAAGATCCCTGTCCCCGGACACCAGCGATACCTCTATACCCGCGCTCTGAGCCTTCTTCGCCAAAGTGCCCAGGATATCGTCCGCTTCAAGCCCGGCCTGCTCCATGATGACCACACCCATAGCCTTCAGAACATCCTTCATCACCGGCACCTGTTCACGCAGTTCCTCCGGCATGGACTTTCTGGTTCCTTTATACGCTTCATACATTTCATGACGGAAGGTGGGCGCATGAACATCAAAGGCCACCGCCAGATAATCCGGCTTCTCCTCCTCCAAAATCTTGAACATGATATTCAAAAATCCATAAACCGCATTCGTGTGCTGCCCCTGGGCGTTAGTCAGCTCAGGAAGCCCGTAAAATGCTCTGTTCAGGATGCTGTGCCCATCTATCAGGACAAGCTTTCTGCTCTCGCCCATACCAAACTCCTCACAACCTACATCAATTTCCAGGCGAAAATGCCAATCAAAAGGCACACCGCCGCAATTTCCATGGCAATGCCTATTCGTATCATATTGCCGTGAATTCTTATCTTTCTCTTTATCCTGTTCAGTCTCCGGTCCAGCTCCTTCTGCAGATCAAAGGCTCTTCCATCCTCCAGCCTATGGACACCTTCCGTCACCAAAAGCTGAATTACCACTTCCTCCTTGCAGTTGTCACACTGCTCTATATGCTCACTGAACCGCTTCATTGACGAGTAATCCAGCCTGTCTTCGAAAAAGTCAGGTATCAGTTTTTCAAACTCTTTACAGTTCATACCTTTTTCATGCCTCACAACGGTCAAGAGCCTGCGCAATGTCCGCGATCAAATCCTCGCTGTCCTCTATGCCGCAGCTGATACGAATCAGCTCGGCGGGAACTCCCGCCTCCTTCAGCTGCTCATCCGTCATCTGACGGTGAGTGCTGGACGCAGGATTTAAGCAGCATGTCCTGGCATCCGCTACATGGGTCTCGATTGCCGCCAGCTTCAGGCTCTTCATAAAGACGCTGGCCGCATTTCTTCCCCCCTTCAATCCAAAGGATACCACGCCGCAGCTACCGTTCGGCAGATACTTCTGTGCCCGCTCATAGTATTTATCTCCGGGAAGCCCGCAATAATTCACATAAGCCACCTTGTCATGGCCTGCCAGGAATTCGGCAACCGCCTGTGCATTTTCACAGTGCCGCTTCACGCGCACATGCAGGCTCTCCAGCCCCAGATTCAGGATAAAGGCATTCTGAGGACTTTGGATAGAGCCGAAGTCCCGCATCAGCTGTGCGGTACATTTGGTGATAAATGCCCCCTCCCTGCCGAATTTTTCAGCATAAGTAATTCCATGATAACTCTCATCCGGCGTGCACAGTCCCGGATACTTGTCCGCATGGGCCATCCAGTCAAATTTTCCGCTGTCCACAATGGCACCGCCTACCGCCGCGCCGTGGCCATCCATATATTTTGTTGTGGAATGAGTCACAATATCCGCTCCCCACTCAAAGGGTCTGCAGTTCACAGGAGTTGCAAAGGTATTGTCAATGATCAGCGGAACTCCGTGGGCATGGGCGCACTTTGCAAATCGCTCAATATCCAGCACCGTCAGTGCCGGATTCGCTATGGTCTCTCCGAACATTACCTTAGTATTGTCCCGGAATGCGGCATCCAGTTCCTCCTCCGTGGCATCAGGACTCACGAAAGTAACATCAATTCCCATTTTTTTCATGGTGACGGAAATCAAATTAAAAGTGCCGCCGTAAATGGTGCTGGAAGCTACAATGTGATCTCCGCAGCTGCAGATGTTGAACAGAGCATAAAAATTCGCCGCCTGGCCGCTGCTGGTCAGCATGGCCGCAGTACCGCCCTCCAGCTGGGCAATTTTCGCCGCCACATAATCGTTAGTGGGATTCTGGAGCCTTGTATAAAAATATCCGCTGGCTTCCAAATCAAAAAGCTTCCCCATGTCCTCGCTGGTATCATACTTAAATGTAGTGCTTTGGATAATGGGAATCTGGCGGGGTTCTCCGTTCCCCGGTGTATAACCTCCCTGCACACACACGCTGTTTATCTTCATACAAAACTCCTCCATTCCTGAACCGATAATTCAGTATTTTGAACCGGCTTACGCATATAAAACCACTTTTCAGTATACACATTCCTGACTTAAAATTCAACTGTTTCCATAAAAAAGCGAAATAAAACAGAGCATCCTGAGATGCTCTGCGCAAACAAAATCTTTATTTCATTCAATCCTGTGCCACGACCTCCCGGTAAAACTCCGCGTAATCGTTCCTCTTCTCCTTGGTAAACTGGATGGCAGCCCTGGGATGCTGATTCAGGAGTCCCGTCATCAGATACTGCAGATCATAACCCCAGACCACTCCTTCCGCCTTCAGTTTATTCATGTAGGAATCAACAAACTGGATAGCCGGATATACGTTATATTTCGGGTTGCGGAGAAAGCCCAGCAAAAGCTCCATTGCACAGTTTCCGGCCCCTCTTCCCATGGAAGCGTATGTCGCATCCAGCCAGTCAACGCCATCCCCAACGGCCTCGATGGTGTTTGCGAAGGCAAGCTGCTGATTGTTGTGGGCGTGGATACCCACCTTTTTACCGTACTTCTCAGCGGCATTCATGTATATGTCCGCCAGTCTGGCCATCTGCTCCGGATAAATTGATCCATAGCTGTCCACAATGTAAAGCACATCCGCAGGAGTCTGCCCCAGAATATCAAGAGCCACCTTCAGCTCCCCCTCCTGGGCATTGGAAATTGCCATGATATTACAGCTCACTTCATAGCCTTTCCTGGCGGCATCCTCAATCATCTCCACTGCGCCCGGAATCGTATTCAGATAAGTAGCCACCCTGATCAGATCGATGGGACTGTCAGCCCGGTTGATAATATCTGTTTTATAATCACAGCGTCCCACGTCCGCCATAACCGCTATCTTTAAATCCGTGGCATTCTCTCCCACGATGGCTCTTATATCCTCATCGTTGGAAAATTTCCACTTGCCGAATTTATTCACATCGAACATTTCTCTGGATGCCTTGTAACCAAATTCCATATAATCTACGCCGGCGCGCAGATTTGTCAGGTACAGTGCCTTTACAAATTCATCCGTAAAATAGAAATCATTTACCAGACCTCCGTCCCTAAGTGTGGCATCCACAACCTTCACATCAGGCCGATATTGAATCAAACTGGATATTTCCTTCATAATCTCTGTCCATCCCTTTCTCATCCGCAAGTCTGCAGTCCCTCCACAGGCTGCCGGACATACCTTCATCACCAACGGTTGTTCCGCATAATGGATAGTTTAGCAGTTTAAAGTGCAAAAATCAATAGTAATTTGCAAAAAAAGGTGTATAATAGACATTATCGATTATTTTGCACGGGAGGATAACATTTTATGAACATCGCTATCGTAACCGGAGCCTCCAGCGGTCTCGGCGCAGAATACGTACGGCAGCTGGACGCCTGCGAATGCTTCAACGAAATATGGGTGATTGCAAGAAGGAAGGAACGGCTTGCGGCACTGCAAAAGCAAGTCAAAACCCGCCTGCGCCCTCTCGTATGTGATCTGACGAAGCAGAAAAGCATTCGGCAGATTACAGCCCTGCTTAAGAAGAAAAAGCCCAATGTCCGGGTTCTGATCAACTGCGCGGGTTTTGGAAAAATCGGCAGTTACAGCCAAATTCCGCTGGAGCAGTGTGAGCAGATGATTGACCTGAACTGCCGCGCCGCGGTCACAGTGACCCAGATTGTACTTCCCTACATGCACCGGGGTGCCCGCATTCTGGAAATCTGTTCAACCTCAGCTTTCCAGCCTCTTCCCTACATGAATGTTTACTCAGCTTCCAAGGCTTTCCTGTACCGCTATTCCCGTTCTCTTGCCAACGAACTGGCAGGCACGGGCATCCGGGTTACCGCCGTGTGTCCCTTCTGGGTCAGAGGTACGGAATTCATCGGCGCTGCGAAAGACACCGACGGCAGCCACCAGGTCAACAATTTTCCCCTCTCCTCTCTCAGTGAAAATGTTGTCCGGCGCTCTCTTAAAGACAGCAGACATGGCCGTGCGGTCTCCACGCCGGGTTTTGCCTGCACTCTGCATCGCATACTTGCCAAATTTATGCCCGCCGGTTTGATGATGGCGGTCTGGAATAAGGTCAGGGGCTGAACTGCTGCCCGGAATCAGGGTTACAGTAATCCCCGCCTGAAATCCTGCGGCCTCGCCGGCCGAACGGTCTCCCTTCCATTTTCTCCAAATCCAGCTCCTTCAGCAGTCTGCGGTATTTATCTTCAACATAATAACTTTTAGCCGCTCAACCGCCTCAGGGCAAATATGTAAATAAAACATAAAACCTCTCCCTCACTGTCATTTTTTAATTCTTAATAACAAGATGTAATTGCCCTTGAAGCAATTTACACTTGAAAAAACTTCATAACATCAGGAGCAATGTTATATAATAGGTTACGGCTTTGCCACATGGAAATAACCTGCAACGGCGGAGGTACTAATATGAAAAAACGCAAAGGCTTTTATAGGCTGACTGTGATAGCCCTGATTGCGGCGGGATGCTGCGGCTGCGGCTGCGGTGATTCCAATGTAAACAGTCTCCATGTAGAGTCCTTTTCTTCCGAATCGGAATCATTACAGTCTGAACCCGTGTCCCCGGCTGTGTCGGAGCCCTCGCTCACACCGGAACCAACACCTGAACCCACACCCACACCCATACCCACACCGGAACCTGAGGTCATCAGCATTACTGTCTCTGCCGCAGGGGATGTTTCCCTGGGCGTCCTTCAGATTCACGAGTATGCCGGAACTTTCCGGGAAATGTATGATTTACAGGGACCTGACTACTTTTTTCAAAATGTATTGCCTATTTTTGAAGAGGACGATATGACTATCGTGAACTTTGAAGGTGTGCTGACCGAGTCGACGGATATGGTAGAAAAGCAGTATAACATTAAGGGAGATCCGGTCTATATCGAGATTCTTCCTCTGGGAAGCATAGAAGCCGTCAGTTTCGGCAACAATCATCGTATGGATTACGGACAGCAGGGAAGCAATGATACAGTAGCCCTCTTTAAGGAAAACAATATTTCCTACGCCTATAACAAAAATCTTGGCATATATGAAACTCAGGGAATCCGCATCGGTTTCGTCTCCGTAAATGAAGTCAATAACGGTGAGACAGTGGAAATCTGGCTGGAAAACGGGATCAAACAACTGCAGGAGGAAAATGTGGATCTGATCTTTGCCTGTTGCCACTGGGGCATCGAGAGAGAAGATTATCCTACGGACTATCAGCAGGAGCTGGGACGAAAATGTATAGACTGGGGTGCAGATCTTGTACTGGGCTGCCACCCGCATATTCTGCAGGGTATTGAAGTTTATAACGGCAAATTTATCCTGTACAGCATGGGTAATTTCTGTTTCGGCGGCAACCGAAACCCTGCGGACAAAGAGACTATGATTTTTCAACAGACCTTTACTTTCATAGATGGCGTAAAACAGGAGGACCGGCAGGCCAAGGTTATTCCCTGTTATATCAGTTCGGTCATGTCCCGGAACGACTACTGCCCCACCCCCGCGGAAGGCAGCGATTACGTATCCATACTGGAAAGAATCAATACCCTCAGCGAGCCCTTTAACACGAAATTCGCCGAGGACGGAAGCTATATCATTCCCGGAGAATGATAATTTATAAATTACTCAATAATATTACTACTAAGCCACTTTTATATTAAATCCTTCATATATTCCCACCGGAATATCAGCTCCAAAAGAATATTCTTCTACTGTTTCCTTTTCAAAAATAAACTGTAACACGCGGCTTTATCGGATCAACAACCCAATACTCCCTAACACCTGCAGTCCTATACTTAAAAAGTTTTGTAAAGTAATCCATAGGCTTACTGCTTTGTGAAACAATTTCATCAACCCAATCCGGCGCACCACTACAGCCCTTATCTGTAATCCTATTTTTATTACAAATAACAGATATATCAGGCTTTACGTAATTTCTATCAGTTTCACTTAAAAATACAGCAAAAGGAGCAGGAAATACATTACATTCTCCATTATTACGTTTTATATAATCTTTTAAATGATAAGATAAATCCATGGCAAGTGTTTGATGTTTTGTATTTGGTGGAGCCAAATAATAGATTTTCCGTCAATCAGCTCTGCGCGTTCACCATCTGGCAAAGCAAAAATATCATCTATTGTATATAATTTCCGCATATTTATTTAATATCAATGCATCCA
>CAMWJV010000072.1 GCA_947174665.1 uncultured Lachnospiraceae bacterium | reverse complement strand
CCGTAATGCCCAGCACCCTCTCAAACTCACGATACGGAATAAATGTTGTATGAGACATAATGCACCTGTCATACAATTCTTCATCTTCCGAAAACATGAATCCGAGTGAATCTGTACCTGACAGAACAATCTTCATTCCGCTTGCCGCAAACACATCAGAAAACAAAGCAGCGCCCTCAATAAAGTCATCCAGAAGTGTGACCTCATCGATGAACACATACCGGTAACCAATTGTTTCCAAATACTTCAAATCTCGATTAACATCATCCAGCGTCTTATGGTCCTGTACCTGAATAAAGACTGACTTGCTTCTCATTTCAGCATCCATATCCAAAATCAGCTGGCGAATCAAAGTAGTTTTTCCTGTCCTTCGCAAGCCATATAAAATATACACCTTGTCATAAAGGTCTCCATAAACATAATCATGCAGCTGTTCATAGCACTCTCGCTTTACCCACTTGACAACAGGCTGCACAAACCGGTCCAGTTCTTTGCCAATTCGTACAGCGCAGCAAAATTGATGCTCCGGTCTCCTCGTTTCAACTACACTTATTTCCATCCCCTTTATCAGATTCTGAAGTTCTTTCCTTCTTGCAATCTGCTTCATTAATAACTCTAATTCATCATCTTTTGTCCTTCTGGAGCGTTGCTTTCCCTCTTCTCTCCACTGATAGTAGGCATACTTCCTGCCATTTATAGTCTTGTAGGTAATACCACCTGTTGGCAGTGTTTCAATCTCGGCAATAATCCTGTTGTATTCTTCGCCAGACATTCTCATCCCACCTTTCAGGACTATTTTAACTTTTTTATCTTTAATTGTAAAGTTAAAATTCAAATTTGATTACCGTATTATGCGTCACCCTGAGCATCCTCCTCATAGAGCCCTGCATAATCTCCATCGCTGATTTCAATATGCGCCGGTTCTCCCGGATAGTAGATGATCATTATTCCGTCATCACAGTTGTATATTCTCCAGTTGTTTTCAAATTCAACTCTGTCAACAGATGAATAATACATCGAAAGTCCGTCCACGGCAAATTCCAGCATTCCTTCGTCATCAAAAAACACTTCCAGTCTGCGTCCTTCACTGTCCTTGTAAATGCTGCCCTTCATATACCAGTTATCATCCGCCGGGTCGGGCTCTATATGGTCCAGGTCATTGCCAGCATCCTCATCTCCGGAAACGCTCTGCCCTTCAGTCTGCGGCATGTCCTCTCCGATTCCGCCTTCAGCCCCGGCGTTTTCTCCGATGCTGCCGCCCCCGGCTCCGGGACCCTCACCGGATATATTCTCCGACATGCCGCCTTCCCCGTTGGCATATTCTGTCTGTGTACCGCTGTCTTTTCCGCCGTCTCCCGTTTTCTGACATGCTGCCAGACTGATGGCAGCGGCCAGCGCCGCAATCAAAACAATACCTTTTTTCCTGTTGATCATCTTACATTTTTCCTCCTTTAAAAATCTATACGGACTCTGAACAGTTCTATGCTTTTTATAAATTTACGGTATCTCAGAAAACTGAAATGCCTCCGCCATCTCTTCCAGCATTTCATCGCTTACCTGAAATGTTTCTCCCGAAAAATCTCCCAAAACATTTACTACAATAAAGGACGCCTTTCTGTCCGCAATGATCAGCGCCTTTTCGCTGCTGTTTGCAAGCAGCAGGATTTCCCCGCTCTTTGTCGCATAATTCCATTGCCTGTATTCTTCTATCTCTCCCACATTCAGCGTAACCGGATTGAAGGAGCCCTTCACAGTGCGTATCATCTGATAGTCCGACACCCATGATACCGATTCCGATTCCCATGTCGCAGATTCCCTGACCTCTATTCTGCCCTCCATGAGAAAAGTTCCATCATCATATACATAGCCATAATAAAAATCCCAGCCCACATTTCCGGGCACACCGCCGCAGACCGCTCCGATCACTGCCCGCCGGCACAGATCAGCATAATCTTCCACCAAGTAGAAACCTTTCAGCCGAAACAGGCCATATTTTGCGCAGAGCTCATTTACCTTGTCCGCCATCTCCTGCGAATAACACCCATAGACAAGTCTGTATTCTTCCTCCAACTCGGCCGTATCGTTTCCGATTTCCGAGAGAATGGTCCCGTCCGCATCATATTCCTTTAAGAATTCCTTCCATTCGCTGCACGCTCTGTACTCCGGGCTTTCCGCCACTCCTCCCAGAGTGATGATGTCCGCTTCCCGCACAGGAATTTCTTCCGGGGCAATCTCATCCACATGCTCTTCTAAGCCTGACAGATCCAGAACCTCTTCTTTTCCTACACCTAAGTCATGCAGCCTGTAATAATGAACAGCATATACCGCTGTTGTCACAAGCAGACTTCCAGCCAGAACCGCTGCCGGAAGCAGCATTGACTTTGCGCCGTATGTGCTGTTTCTCTGCAGAATTTTTCTCCCCCTTAGCAGCTGATTCCTTATGGTTGACTCGGAACAGTGGAACATATCCGCAATCTCAGCAGTGCGGTATCCCTCATAATAGTACAGATAAATAACCTGTCTGTACTTGACCGGAAGGTCCAGCACCTGTTGGCGTATTTCGCTGTCTTCTCTCTGAACAGTATTTCCCCGGTGCATAAAGACATTCATGTTTTCCAGCCTTCTCTTCAACCGCCGCAGTTCATCCTTACAGGTATTGGAGGCTGTTACGATAAGCCATGCCTTCTCATGTTCCTCGGATTCGAACTTCTTTTTACATGAAATCAGCTTCAAAAATGTCTCCTGCACCATATCTTCCGCATCAGATGCATTTTTCATAAAAGAAAAGCAGACGCGGTAAACTGTATCGGCCTGACGCTCATATATTTTTTCAATTTCTTCATCCAAATTCAATAAAGAACTCATTTCCGGCCCACCTCCACTATAGATACGAATCATCTTATGAAAATGTCGCAGGTTTTCAATAATATTTTACAAAAAACCGCCGCATAATGAAAATCGGTTCTTACTCAGGATTGGGTAAGAGCCGATTTTACAGCGACAGCCTCTCTTTCAGAAGCGTGTTCCTCTTTGTAACCGTTACATTTCTCACTGCGTAGGACAACGCCTTTCTGGTCCCTACCATCACAAGGATCTTCTTCGCTCTTGTAATCCCCGTGTAGATCAGATTCCTCTGCAGCATCACATAATGATTCATCAGTACCGGCATGACAACGATGGGGTATTCAGAACCCTGGGCCTTATGAATGGTGGTTGCATAAGCATGTACCAGCTCGTCAAGCTCCGTAACGTCATACTCAATGCTGCGATTGTCAAAATTCACTTTCAGAGTCCTGTCCTCCGCATTGACAGACTCAATGATTCCGATGTCTCCGTTAAAGACCTCTTTGTCATAGTTGTTCTTGATCTGCATGACCTTGTCATCCGCCCGAAACGCGAACCCGCTCCGCCGCAGGCAATCTTTTGGCATGGTAACTGCGCCCCGCCCCCGCATAAAAATCTCATGCTCCGGCGGATTCAGAGATTCCTGCAGTGCCAGATTCAGATTTGTGGCCCCCACTACACCCCGCTGCATGGGAGTCAGCACCTGTATCCTCGCAGGCTCCACATGATAATACCTTGGCAGCTTTGTCTGAACCAGATCCACGATCTGAGGGACAACGCTTTCTGCATCCTCGTTTTCCATGAAAAAGAAATCCGTATCCCTGCCGTTGGAGATATCCGGCATCCGCCCTTCGTTTATGCAGTGGGCGTTCATGATGATGCGGCTCGTCTGGGCCTGGCGGAAAATCTTAGTCAGCCTGATCACAGGGAAACTCCCGGAATCTATGATGTCACGAAGCACATTCCCTGCCCCCACCGACGGAAGCTGATCTATATCTCCCACCATAATAAGCCGCATTGTAGACGGCAGCGCTTTCAATAAGGAATTCATAAGGATAATGTCGATCATGGAGCACTCATCCAGGATCAGCACATCCCCCTCCAGAGGATTGTCCTCGTCTCTCTGATAGCCCTCCGGCGGCTTACACTCCAGCAGCCTGTGAATCGTCTTTGCCTCCAGCCCCGTTGCTTCCGTCATTCTCTTTGCCGCCCGTCCCGTGGGCGCCGCCAGAAGGATTTTCAGTCCGTATGCCTTGTATGCGGAAATGATGCCGTGGGTGGTTGTCGTTTTCCCTGTGCCGGGACCTCCGGTCAGCACCATGACCTTTGCCGTGGCCGCCTGCCGGATGGCATCCGCCTGAATTTCGTCATAGGTCATGCCCACCTTTTCCTGAATGGCCTCCACATCCACCGACAGATTTTCATTACCTGTTTTTGCTCTGGCTTCCGTGAGCCTTGTATACAGCCTGTCGCCTGCAGGCGATGCGGCAAGCTTCTTCAATTTCCCCGCCACGCCGATTTCCGCATAATAAAAGGGCGGCAGATAAATCGGCGTAACGGGACTCCCCTTATCATCCCTTTTTACAATTTCTTTCTCCTGAATCAGTTCCCCCTTCAAAAGCATGTCATCCATAGTCATGATAATGGTTTCAGGAGATGCTTCCAGAAGCTCTGAAGCCTTGTCGATGAGCTGCTGCTTCCCTGCATAGACATGTCCATCATTAGATAGCTCCGACAGCGTATACATAAGGCCGCTGCGAAGCCGCACATAGGATTCTTTTCCGAATCCCAGTTTTCCGGCGATCTGGTCCGCCGTCTTAAAACCGATTCCCCAGATATCGTCCGCCAGCCGGTATGGGTTTTCCTTCATCACCCCAATGCTGTCATTGCCGTATTGCTTGTATATCTTCGCCGCAAAGGATGAGCTTACCTGATGCTCCTGCAGGAAAAGCATAATATTCTTTACTTCCTTCTGCCTCTCCCAGGATTCCGCTATCATCTGTACCCGCTTCCTGCCGATGCCCTCAACCTCTATCAGAAGCTCCGCATTATCTTCGATCACCGTAAAAGTATCCACACCGTATTTCTGAACGATGCGTTTTGCGAACTTAGGCCCCACGCCCTTGATCAATCCGGAACCCAGATATTTCTCCATGCCGTAGACAGTGGCAGGCAGCGTTTCCTCCCAGTTTTCCGCAACAAACTGTCTGCCGTATTTGGCATCCACCTTCCAGTTTCCCTCCGCGAGAAGAACGGAACCCACATTGACGTCCAGGAGATTACCTACCACCGGCACCAGATCGCTGTAGTCCTTTACCCTGCATTTTAAAACAGAGTATCCGTTTTCCGGATTCTGATATGTAATACGTTCCACCACGCAGCGGATTTTAACCACCCTGTCCGCCTCCCCTCAATCCCAAAGACTTAATTGTCTGTTTGCCTCTTTTTCCTCAAAGGTCTGCAGATACTTAAAATTCTGATCGTTGTCATGGACGATTCCGCCCTGGCTGCATTTCTTATAAAACATCCTCATCAGGCTGCTGCCGTTGGGACTTTCAATGATATACTGATTTCCGTATGTCCGAATGTATTTTTCTTTTAATCCGGGGAACAGGCGGTCCAGCTGTTCATAAAAATACTCTCTGTTACCCTCGCGGAGCGTCAGTCCCATGCCGAAGCAGATAATCCCATAAACCTTCGCTTCCATGCACATGTCCAAAATACCTGAAATATTCTCCTCCGTATCGTTGATGAAGGGCAGGATGGGAGACAGCCACACAACGGTGGGTATGCCCGCATCACGCAGCTTCTTCAGCACCTCAAAGCGCTCCTGCGTTGTACTCACATTCGGCTCGATCTTTCTGCACAACTCCTCATCACAGGTGGTTAAAGTCATCTGCACCACACATTTTGTCTTTTCGTTTATTTTCTGCAGAAGGTCCAAATCCCGCAAAATACGGTCTGATTTTGTAATGACTGTAAATCCGAATCCATTCTCATATATCAGCTGCAGAGCTTTTCTGACATTCCCAAGCTCCGTTTCCAGGGGAATATAAGGATCCGTCATGGAGCCCGTGCCTATCATACATTTTTTTCGTTTGTGTGTAAGGGCATGTTCCAGCAGTTCAATGGCGTTTTCCTTGACCTCAATATCTTCAAAAGCGTGCTCCATATGGTAACACCTGCTTCTGGAGTCACAGTAAATGCAGCCGTGAGAGCATCCGCGGTACAGGTTCATTCCGTTTTTTGATGATAAGATTCCTTTCGCTGTCACAAAGTGCATTTTCCGTCTTCGTCCTTTCGGCTCAGCCATTCTGCTGCTTTTTCTTCCTCTTGTCCGCGTACATCATCTGATCTGCGATGTCCCTGAAATTTTCATCCTCCAGCAGGCAGTATCCGATGGCATAACGGAGCGAAACCGCACAGGACTGATTATGCTTTTCGCAATGCTGTTCCAGGCTGCTAATCAGCTGTCCGGCATCCCCTCTGTACAGAACCACAAACTCATCTCCGCCCTGCCGGTATGACCTTCCGTCCTCCCCCACCGTATCATTGAGCAGAACCGCAAAGTCCTGCAGCAGCTTATCTCCCGCTGAGTGACCGATTGCATCATTTACCTTCTTCAGATTGTTCAGATCCGCAATGAAATAATATGTATATCCGTACTCCTGCCGTTTCTGCAGATCCCGCTCCAGCGCATTGCGGTTGTAAAGATTTGTCAGGTAGTCGATATAGGCCAGGCGGTTGCCTGCTTCCGTACAAAACGCAACAATATTTCGCATACATATCTGCCCTGTAGCAGCAGTTTCTCCCGCCAGCACACTGGTCTCAATGCCTATGCTTTCTTTTCCGTACAGACCCTCAATACTGCTCCTGACACGCTCCAGTATGGTTCGGGCCTTTCCCCCCGCATTGCTGATAAATACCACGCCGTTTTCACAGACCCGGTATCCGTACACTCTGTACTGCTTAAGTTCCCGATAAATATCCTTCAGGATCAGTGTCTCCCGGTTCCAGTCCTGACTGCTTTCCTTCCTGCAGAAGCAGAAAACCGCTATCGCGGGCCTCTGCCTGTCAAAGTCGAATTCCTCCAGCACCCTTTCAAAGGAATATTGATTAAACAACATCGTCTGATCATCTATATACTTTTCAGAATTCTCATTGCTGAGTATCAGCCCTAGGAAAATAAGCGTGGCACAGACTACCACCAGCAGCGTCTCAGGAATCGCCATCTGAACCACGGCCGTGATCACAAAGAGCGGCACAGCAAGCAGGATCGCCATCCTCTTATCCCTGTCCAGATGTGCCCTGTAACGGATACAGTAATACAGGATCAGAATCAGGTAAACTGCCACACTCCCATACAGTGCATATGCCTTCGGCCCAAGAGAATAATTTGTTGTTTCTCCGTGAACGTAGGTAATGGGCAGCAGGAAAATCCCTGCCATAGACAGAATGGCAGGCAGGCTCTGGATTATCATTACCTTTCCGGAAAACTTCAGGTTCGCCTCCAGAAAGCTCCGCATGTATAAGAAAAGCAGAAAAATAAACGCCAGAATGGACATCAGATAAATCGTATGTACGATCAGATTCACGTAGCCGGGAACTACATCCAGATGATTCACTGTATAAATCGTGATCAGATCAAAAGTCGAGTTCACCAGCGCCGCAATGATCAGCCGCTGAAATACCTGAGTTGATTTCACCGGGATATGCGGTTTCCGATAGTAGAAAAAAGTCATATATATCATAAGTAAAAGACACGTGATCGGTGTCTTGACCAATACCAGCATTCTGTTAATTCCTCTCTGTATGATTTCTCTTAGTAAATAATTATTTTTTCACGAATATTATTTTAGAACAATACAGAGAGAAAATCAATTGTTTTGTCTGTCGGCCTGTCGGCAAAACATTCATGCTTTAATCCGGATTCACTGTCATTTTAAGATATTCAGCATTTCTTCCGCAAAAACTGCATTCTCCAGGCAAAGTCTGCCACCGTCCTCAGTAATCCCCATGGTTCCCAGAACCTCATTATACACGGACTCATTTGTTTCCTGCCCCATATAGAAATAATCAGTGACGCCATTTCCCGTGTAGATGCCGTCCTCTCCATAAACTGCGTTGTAACTGTAGCTTAAAAGGGGAATATCTCCGTCCGCAAGCGTTTTATCTGCAGACATCTGATAATATTGCCTGCCATATCCCCCCTCGTCTCCGCCTCCGTTCCAGCTTGAAAACACGGCAATTATTCCGTCGCGTTCAAAATAGGCAAGTTCTTCCGTGGTCATGGAATCCACCAGACAAAATACTGTGCCGTCCTTTATCGTATAAACAGAATACCTGCCATTTCCCCTGTCTCCTGCCGCAAGTTCAGGTATCTCATCCCCGTCCAGATTGATCAGGGAAAATACCATTCCGGCATCACTCTCTTCAACTATCTGCCGATATGCCGCAAGGGAAGTCTCCTGCTCTGAGGCAGGCTGTCCCCCCGGCGGCACAAAACCGGACCCCTGCTCTGATCCAGGCTGTCCCTCCGGCGGAGCAGAACCCGGCTCCTGCTCCGCCACCCCGCCGTTTTCCGGTGCCGCACATGCAGTCAACGAAATTTGTTTCTGCTCATCCAGGTACAGCTGCACCCGGTTCTGTACCTTTTCCGCTGTTTGTTCCACTGTCTGCGCACCACTGTTATATGCGCTGACTTCCTCGTCTATAATCTGACTGATTACCATATTGTAGGCATATTCCCGGTCAGCCAGTGCCACCAGCTCCCGCACGGCTGTGACCTCCTCCTGAGTGGCCGCATAGACATAAGGCACATCATCATCATCAAAGGAACCCTTGGGGAGCGGTTTCCCTTCATGATACTCCTGTACCATAGCCTGTTCCATCTGTTCCTCAAAGGCCTTCCTGCTTATGCGGAAGCCCGTTATGGACCAATCATCCTTCGCCCAGTTTCCTTCCGCATAAAACTGCAGGAAATCCCATGCTCCTTCAACATATTCGCTATGAGAGTTGATGCCCATCGCATTATAAAGATAGACTGCCACACCGGTGCCGCTGCTGCAGGGAATGCCCTTCACTGCCATCTTCCCGCCAAAAATCTGCATCCTCTGCTGATAAGCTGCCACACTGAGAATAGTCTCCAGAGATGCCAGATGTATTCCCGATTTAATACTTTCTGCCGATATCCGTGATACACCCACAGCATCCCGTTTCAAACCAAATCTCAGAATCTGGTAAAATTCCTCCTTGCGGAAATCAGCCTCTCCTTTTTCCCAGTTAATAAAATCCTCCAGCGAACAGCATGTCAGCATAGATGCCACACTCTGATCTCTGTAAAACCCTGCAAGCGCATCTGAACCACGTCCTTTATCCTCAAAGCATTTCATCATTTCTTCCGACGTCCAGCCGTTTTCCATACCCACCTCGGCACCGTTTCCCACCACCGTATAGAGCGAAAAGGATGGTCCCAGCTTATACAGAGAATCTCCGGTTTTAACACACTCCAGAATATTGATCAGATATCGCTCCTGCGCCTCCCCTTCCAGAAAGGGTGACATATCCGCCAGGATCCCTCGATAACCAAGCATCTCCTCGTCCAACTCTGTCAGGTCAATGATATCCGTTCCCTTCCCTGTGCCAATATCCATCCTGAAACGCTCTGCTGATGTCTCATAAACTACATTATCCAGTTCTTCAGGCAGATAATCTACTATTTCAACATAGTATCTTTCACTTTGGTCATTATAAGCTTCCACTGCATTTTGCAGCTGCCCCCGGCCGCCGCCCAAAGTTCCAAGCGTCAGCGTGATCTTCTCATCGCTTTGTTCCCGGCCGCTCTGTCCGGTACTTTCTGTTCCATATCCACCTGCCTCCGCCGGCTGTATACCGGAAATCATACCTGTATCTCCGCACCCCGCCAAAAGAACAATCCCAAGGCAAACTACTCCTAAAGTCCTCCATAATTTCTTCATAAAGCGCCTCCTCCCTCACTGGTACATCATGGCTTCTGCTACAACCTTTACAGCGGTGCCCGGGTGTTCCTCGTCCCCCTGCACTCCCTGATAAGTGATCTCTACTATGTCACCGGCGGTAATAGGGGAATCCCCTTCAATCACCTCTGCATCCTCCGTTGAGAAATAGTAAATTATAGCTTCATCATCTATATCCCTGGCCACGATGATGTTATCCTCATACCTGTCAACAATTACTATAATAGGATCACCCTGGGAAATCTCCACAGCGTCCGAAGCCTCTTTTTCGTCACTCCGGGCAGCGTCTGTCTCAGAGGGTTCTGAACTATCAACAGTTCCTCCATTCGCTGCTCCTTCCTTTGATTCAAAAGAACAGGCGGTCATTCCCATTGCCAGAATTATTACAACTGCCAATACATATCTCTTTTTCATGATATCTTCTCCTTTTCATCTCTTTTGGTTGACGCGCATTTGCATGAAACCATTATATAAATCAGTTTATATTAATAACCAAAAGAAACGTAAATTGTTCATTTTCGGACGTGAATAATCATTTCCACACAAAAAAAGCATCCTCCTCAGGATGCTTTTATGCCATATAATACTCCATATAACAATGATTCAGGGCCTCCCACCTCGACTTGCTTATGGGCAGTACCTCCTTGCCCTCCATTTCCACTCCCTCCCTTGAGATTTTGCCTGTATACTTCAGATTCACAATATACGAACGATGACATTTGCAAAACTGAGGCTCCCTGAACTGCGTCTCAAACTCTTTCAGCTTTGCCTTAAACCGTATGGTTTCTTCCTTTAAGTGCAGGATAATATGATGGTTCTCTACTTCAATGTAATAAATATCATCCTTAAAGATCCGGCGTGAATCGTCACCCTGGGTTATAATAACGGCTTCCCTCTTCCTGTCCTCAATCATACTGCCTGCATTCGTTAATGCCTGAAAGACCTCTTCCTCCTGCAAAGGCTTTATCAGATAACGGAAGGCCGATACCTCGTATCCCTTTGGCGCGTATTGTTTCAGGGCTGTTGTAAACACAAGAAAAATCAGCCTGTCTTCTTCCCGTATCATCCTTGCCAGCTGCAATCCGCTTATTTTTGCCATTTGGATATCCAAAAATGCAAGGTCATAATGGGGTTCATCCTTCATACAGAAAAGGAACTGCTCCGCAGACTGATAACGCCCAATGACCACCTGCTCATTGTTTGTTTTTGCCCAGCGATTTACCATTTCTTCCAGAATCTCCAGATGTTCCCTGTTATCCTCACAGATTGCAATTCGCATAGTTTAACGGTGCCCCCTTTTTGATGTCATTGCCCTTGTTCAGTATACCAAAATAAACACCGAAAATATACTTCTGACGCAGATTGTCATATTTTGGACGCGGAATGATACCTTTTATTTACCCGGCATCCTGATTCTGCAGCGGAAAACATGATCTTTAAGCTCTCTTTCACAATAGCCGTCATACATCTGTACGATTCTGTCAATATTTTTAATGCCAAACCCATGCCCGGAACTGTCTTCTTTTGTTGTAAACCAGACATCCCTGCTGCCGGACCGTTCTTCCTCCAAAGCCGCGTTCTCAAACATAAGAAGCAGGTTCCCGCTGTCAAACAATATTTTAATATGTATAAATCGTTTATGCACATCTGTAAACTTCAGATTCGCATCAATGGCATTGTCATATAAATTGCCTATCATCACTGTCAGATCCCCATCTGCTATCTTCAGTTCCGACGGCACAGCCATATCCACATCAACCCGGATACCATTCATCTCAGCCAGCGCCGTCTTGCTTCCGATCAGCGCATCGACCACGGCATTCCCTGAATGGAATGACTTTATCCTGCTTACTTCTCCTGCAATCTCCCTCACATATTCCTGTGCTCTTTCATAATCTCCAACCTGCATATATCCGGATACTGTATGCAGATGATTATTCATGTCATGTTTTAGTGATAATATGCTTTGGTACATATTGTTTACTTCATCCTGGCTCCGCATTTGCAGCGCTATCAACTGATTTTGCGTCCTTAGTTCCTCCTCCACATGCCTTTCCCTGGCAATAACTTCATCAAAAAGCAGAAATGCCAGATTAACTGCCAGTAACAACAGGCAGATAAGGCTGTTGGAATACAGAACTTCCTCATTCGAATCAGATTCCTTTCCCACAAGAGTCCAAAGCAGAATAATACTGATTGTAGCAACAATCATTATTTTCCGGCTTCCGCGATGGACAACTGAGGATTTCGGAAACCTTTTCCATACACACAAAATGATCTCCGACAGCAGAAGCTGTCCTATCCTTATAAGGATACTTGAAGGAATATAGAATGGCGCTTCCGATTCAACGGATAAAGCCAGATACTTTCTCAATATATTATTATAGTTAACACTGATCGTTATGATACCTATGAATAAATAATTGACTAATGCCCATGACACTGCAGCCCACCACCTGGCCCGGCAGATTACAATGGCATAAAGGGTGAAAATAAGCACCGCCGGTACAAAGTCAGGAAGCAGCAGAAACACATATTCCCGAAATGTTAAAAGCGCAGCTCCGAAAACGGAAAACAATATGAATGCAGGTATCACCCTTTTTCTTTTTATTTTATTGCCGAAAATTCCCGCAGCAAAATATAAGGATATCATCATCTCAAAAAAACTGATAATGCTGTCAAATATTATCCCTTGCATAAATGTCACAGTGCCTTCCCCGCCAGGATCTCACAGTAGTCCTTGTAATTCTTCTCAAGAAGGCCCGGCGTGTCAAGGCCATAGGGACATTTTGACTTACACTTGCCGCAGTGAAGACAATCCTCAATGCGCTTCATCTTCTCCTGCATTTCAGGGGTCAGCTGCGCAGCGGAGGGTGCCCTGCGGATCAGCAGGCTCATGCGGGCACAATTGTTAATCTCAATTCCCACAGGGCAGGGCATACAGTAGCCGCAGCCCCTGCAGAAATCCCCCAGAAGCTCCTCCCTGTCCCGGGCGATAACCGCCGACAGTTCCTCATCCAGCACAGGCGGATTCTCCACATAGGAGAGGAATTCATCCAGTTCCTTCTCCCGCTGTATTCCCCAGATGGGCAGCACATTTTTATATTGCACCAGAAACGCATACGCCGCAGCGGAATTGGTGATCAGACCTCCGGACAGCGCCTTCATGGCGATGAATCCCATATCCGCAGCCTTACACTGCTCTGCCAGCTCAATATCCTTCTCGGACGCAAGATATGAAAAAGGAAACTGCAGCGTCTCATAAAGCCCGCTTTCCACAGCCTCGTGGGCAATATTCAGGCGATGGTTTGTGATACCGATATGGCGGATCATACCTTTTTCCTTCGCCTCCAGCATAGCCTCATAAAGCCCTGTGCCGTCCCCCGGCTTCGGACAGAAAGCCGGATTGTGAAACTGATAGATATCGACGTAATCCGTTCTCAGATTCGTCAGCGAGGTATGTAAATCTCTCCAAAACTCTTCTGCCGTGGCGGCTCCCGTTTTTGTGGCAATGTATATCTTATCCCGCATGCCCTCGAAAGCCTCACCCAGCTTCTCTTCGCTGTCAGTATACCACCTGGCCGTGTCATAAAAATTCACGCCCTGCGCATATGCCCTGCGCAGCAGTTTTACCGCAGCTTCCCCGGAAATACGCTGAATGGGCAGCGCACCGAAGGCGTTCTTCTCCGCCATGATCTCTGTCCTTCCTAACCTCACTTTTGCCATAACCATCAATCCTTTTCCCTATTATATATTATCCCTGCTGCCATATACCTGACACCGTCTCAGGGCCTCCAGAACCGCAGAAGCCTGAAAGGGCTTGATGATGAAATCAAGGGCACCGTTTTTGAGCGCCTCCACCACCATGGCGTTCTGTCCCATGGCGGAACACATAATAACTCTGGCATTACTGTCTATTTCCTTGATTGCCTTGACAGCCACCAGCCCCGTCATATCCGGCATTGTAATATCCATAGTCACCAGATCCGGTTTCAGTTCCTTATACTTTTCTATTGCCTCTATACCGTTCGAGGCTTCCCCGACCACCTCGTACCCGCTCCGCTCTAATATTCCTCTCAAAACTCCCCGCATAAACATCGCGTCATCCACGATCAAAATTCTCCCCGCCATATATCCGCCTTTCTGCCACCCGAAACTCTCTTGTATTCTATCACAATCTCTTTTAATGCTCTTTCATCGTATATTCTATATCCTCGTCAATCATTTCCAGCATGATCTCTGCGCACCTTGGATCAAATTGTGTTCCCTTGCCTTTCATAATCTCCGCACGGACAACTTCCTGAGGCAGGACATCACGGTAGCTTCTCTTGGAGGTCATGGCATCATAGGCATCCGCCACTCCTATGATCCTTGCCACAAGCGGGATATTTTCTCCCGCCGTTTTGTCAGGGTAACCACAGCCGTCATACCTTTCATGATGAGATCTTGCTCCGCTTGAAATATCGGGAATCTCCGATATAGTACTCAGAATATCCACACCTATCACCGGATGAGTTTGGATAATATGGAATTCTTCATCAGTAAGTTTTCCCGGCTTATTTATAATGGTATCCGGTATTCCTATTTTTCCTACATCATGAAGAAGGCCCATCCAGTAAATCTCCTGCTGTTCCTGCTCGGACAGATTCATCCTTTTTGCTATAGCTCTGGAATAATCGGCAACCCGTTCCGAATGTCCTTTTGTATACCTGTCCTTGGCATCAATTGTTTTCGCAAGTGTCAGTATGACCTGCTGTGACAGCCGTTCAACCTTTTCTCTCCTGTCTTCCGCCACTTTTGTCTGCCTTTTAACCTCATACTGCAGGCCTTTCTGAAGCTCATCAAGCTCTGCAAGGGTTTTTGTCAGCAGCTGGTAATCAGGTGTCTCCATGGAAAATAACATAACTACAATGGCTATGGAACAGGTAAATACTGACAGAAGGACATCGGAAAACCACAACATCTGAATCAGGGGACCAAACATACACAGTAAAATATAAACACTGATGGAAAAAATCTGTTTTTTCTTGAACTGATTTAGGTTTCTGATCAGTACATACGTGGCAACGCAAAGATAATACAAAGGCACAAGATACACAAGCACATACAGTTTTCCGTGGGTATATTCCCCTTTTTCATTAAAGCTGAATATGTACCCGGCAAACATATTCAGGACAAGCAGTATAAATTGTATGCCCAGCATGACCTTGTGGACCGACATACCTGTCTTCCTGCCTTCGCTCCGGCGTACATAGCTTTCAACATATTGCAGTAAAGTGTATGAAAGATAGAATGATGACGTAAAGTAAAGCGTGTTCGCCACCACATTTAATGCAACAGGAATCACACTTCCGTAACTGATCGTGACAGCGGTTATCACGTCCATAAATTCCGCCATTATAAGAGACAGCATTAACGCTTTAAATTTCCTATTTATTTCAGATTGGTCGGAATAGTACAGACAAAAGTGAATGTACAATATCAAAATAAATATCAGTCCGGCCAGTTCAAAGTCAATATTGTAGACTAAATGCATTATCATGTCTCCTAAACGCCGCTAATCTGTCTTTGAGTGTCTGAACTAATTATGGTACAATAAAAAGGCAATGTCAATAAATATCTCTCATACGTTCTATTATCATTTTCATATCTTCCCGCAGTTCCCCGGGCTCTATCAGCTCCACCCCATCACAAAAGGAAAAAAGCCATTCTAACAGATAAGACTTGTTGGTAAAGTTTGATTGAAACAGCAGCCTTCCGTCTTCCTGCTCCGTATAACACCACGGCCCATATTCCTCCACAAGCCTCCACCTGTACTCCGGCTTAAAAAGCGCCTTCACTTCTATCTCATCGGGAAATACGTTTTTATCCCTTAAATCCGGCCTGGGACATTTTCTTCCTTCAAAGGTATTTCCGCTGCGTTTGATCTCTTCCATACGATTCAGCTTAAACAGACGAAAATCTTCTCTCTTTTTACACCAGCCCCATACATACCAGGCAGACCACTGAAATATCAGATAGTATGGCTCTATTTCCCTCTTGCTTTCTCCCTTGGGGGAATAATAGTAAAATTCAAGCTCCGTCTTTTCTTCAATGGCATTTCTTATTATCTCAATTTTGGATGCCAGTGCATTTTTGTACCAGGAGGAAAGGTCGATCAACACGGACTGATCCCCTGCCATAAAATCAGAAGATCCCGCAGACAATTTCTCCATCAGCTGCACATAACGGTTTGTTCCGTTGATACTGTCCAGACTTCGAAGCCCCGCCAGAATATCCTGCATTTCCTTGTTTGTAAACAAAGTGCGGTCCACCTTGTATCCGTCCATTATGGCAATGCCGCCCCCCGTACCCTGTGTGGTAACAATGGGAATCCCCGCCTTGCATAGTTCCTCAATATCCCTGTTTATTGTCCGCCTGCTCACTTCAAATTGTTCTGCCAGCGCCGGCGCAGTCACCCGCTCCTTCTGCAGCAAAATGGATAAAATGCCTATCAGTCTGTCTATTCTCATCCCGGCTCCCTTCCCGCCTATCATACCGCCATAAGCATGACATCTGCATGTCATATTGGAATTATACCCCACAATAAAGGTTCACCGGTCATCCCGGTGAACCTGTGAATCTTTGATATTATAGTTCCTTACCTGAAGCTCTTGACCCAGTTGATCAGAGAGTCATGATACACATTGTCGGTAACATCCCGTCGCATCTGATCGGTGACAGGGCCGTTCTTGCTCATGATAGCCAGAATTGCCTCCTGAAGCCCGGCGATCCTGCCTCGCTCAAAAGCCTCGTCCAGAGCAGACTGGGTGGGCGCAGAAGCTCCGGTATCAGATTTCGCATCTGCCTCATTACTTCCATGGTCTTCCGTAACCGCTTCACAGCCGGTTCCCAGAGCCGGTGTCTGCCCTGCAGCAGCGTCACTGGGAGCAGGCTTCGGCTCAACTTCTATGTTTGCCGCGCTATCGGCAGGCTTCGGCTCAGCCTCTGCAATTGTCGCTCCATTGGAAGGCTTTGCCGCAGCTTCAACAGCTTCCGCATTACCGGCAGGCTTTGCCGCAGCTTCAACAGCTTCCGCATTACCGGCAGGCTTTGCCGCAGCT
>CAMWJV010000071.1 GCA_947174665.1 uncultured Lachnospiraceae bacterium | reverse complement strand
ATGTACTGAACTAATTGATATATTTAGAAGAAACATTCAAGAAATAATTAGTGATTAATAGTACTCAATGAGACTAGATATTCTACAGGAGATCAAACCATGGATAATACAGCAACACATTTTGAATGTGAAATAGATAATCTATACTACATAACAATCGAAAGAGAAATTGCCCACTATTTTAATATGGGAACTCTGGGGCAGCGCACGATTAAAAAAATGCTGCTGTCCCCAGTCTTATTCCGTCGGCATCTATAGTATTGCCGGAAAACCCCACACTTATTCCAGAGGCCGGGTGTGGGCAGAGCCCACGGAGAAAAGTATCTTGGAGGCTTTTCTTTTGGTACAAAAAAAGGAAATTTCTGTATAAAAAACATGGAAGCTGGCAATACTATTATCAGTAAAATAAATCGACAGCAAGACCAATCCCTTAATTCGACACTACATTGTACATATCTGGATTTTACCGGAAGGATCCTTCTTCCATAGACACAGAAAAATTTACAGCCTCCAAGAAAATGTCCGCACCCCCCACGGGGGTGCGGATCCTACCTCATTTTTTTAGCACTAACCAGTCATAAATATTACTAATTAACTCAAATGTTGTTTTAGGAACACTGTATGTTGTTTTAGATATTTTATATTTTTCTTTACTCATCATAGACATCCATTCTGTTTTTTGTTCCTTATTGGACAGAAAAATGTCTTCTGGTCTGGTTACTATGCTTTCAAATATTTCACTCCAATTATGAGAATATATTACTATTTCCCTGCAATCTGCTAAAGTAATACAATCCCATATATCAATTTCTGCATCTTCGTCATTTGAAAGCAAATCATAATTTTTATCATCTGCCGTTTTTTTTGCTGATTTGTATATATTTTTGGGTAAACCCTTGATAATCCAGTTTTCACCATAATATGATTCGAGCGCGTTTGAAATTATATCTTTTACGCATTCTTCAATACTTGTAAGATATTCTCGGGACGCTGTATTATATTGTTTTGTTTCATTTTCAATATATTCGTCTAAGCCGTCAGGCTTAAAATCTTCTCTCGTTTCAGCAATAACTTTTTGGAAACTTCTCCAGAATTTATTATCAGCCCCTCCGCCCAAAAATCCTTTTAACTCTTTCCTTTGTATGTCATCCACTCTATTAATATTATTCACAAGTGGTTCAATATAATATTCCACCTCATCTATTAATACTTCTATATTTTGAGTTTTGGGTCTAATCTTGTTTTGATTTATTAAATGTATAACAATATCATCAATAATGCGTATTACAGCTTGAATGCCTCGATTAATAGTTAATATTCCTTGTTCACCTATCATCCATTCATTTTCACAATTCGTTTTAATAAGTTTAAGGCAACCTTCTAAAAACGGATAGAATAATTCTAGGGTAGCTTGATTATCACCCAAATCAAAGCTACCATCTGATATAATTACATTATTTTTTCCATAAACTGTAAAGAAATGACATCTCCGCAACGCTTGTTGAATAGCTTCAATCGTTATGCATTTTGTTGGATTCTTTTCATCCTCTCCTATTACAATTCTGCCCAATAAAGGAGATGTGGGCTCTTCACCACACATTTGTGCTATTTTTGAACGCAAAGCTTCCCTTCTATCATTATAATCTGGGGAATCCCATAACATATCGCTATTCAATGTTACTCTTAATGTTTTTGATACTGCTTTTTGATTTTCATTAATGTCCATAAAAAGTTTTAGCTGTTCGGAACGTTCTAAATCAACAAATGCTACCACTGGAATAGTATTTGTACGAGCATAATCAGTATCTGAAAATCCATATAAACGATGCTGTCCATCTATAATATATGCAGAATGATATCTCTTTGGTAAATGAAGTACACCAAGTTTTGAATGAGAATCTTCGACTTTTGTAGGAGATTGATCAAACTGTAACCCTCGTCCTTTTGTATCAATACTAATAATTAAAGAGTTAGGAAAGTAACCTCCTTCATTTATAAAAGATTGTACTTCTTTTAATCGTTTCTTTTTAATAATTCTTTGATATGTCGGCATCATGTTCTTATTTGCCTCGTTTCTATGAAGAACATATCCGATTTTTAACAGCTTTTCAGGTTCTATTGAAAAGGCATAATAATCATATCCTCCCATCATACCTTTAATTGCGGGAACTTTATTTTGCATATTTTTAATTTCTGTATTGGCCAGCAAGTTCCCAAGCAGTTGATAACGTGCGCAAGTTCCCAAATGTTTAACTAACTCGCAATAATATTGTATTGTTGAATCGCTAAAAAAAACAATTTCCCATTCTAACATTCTTTGAATATCCTTATTGCTCATTATGTAATTATGGGCAGCCCATATAAACTTAACTTTTCTTCCTGAAAATTGTTTTTGTGCTGTTTTTCTTAATCCTTCCATTTGACCATGTAATGCTTCTAATTCCTTCTTAAATCCACCATCTTTGATGCTTTCAGCTGATTTGCACTCAACAATTAATATTGTTTCATCATCCGCCGCAAAAACATCAATTTGCTGTGTAAAATTAGGATTTTGAAAATCATAAGTCATTTTAAAGTTTCTATCTTTATTAAGATATGTAAATCCCATTTGATAAAGCAATAGCCAAACTTTATCTTCAAATTGCTCATCATATGGTTTTTCTCTTCTTATTTTGACAAACTTTGGGTCCGCATAATCTTTTACATATTCCCAACCTTCTTCTTCAAATTCCTGCAATGCTACTTTGCGTTGCTTGTCTTCAATATATATATTCTTACGCTTATTCTTTGCAGCAACCAATTCCTTGTTTGATACGATATTTTCCCAATTTGTCATAATAAATACCTTCCTTCAGCATTAGTAAATTATTACTTTTTATATATTTGCACTCACTATTAATTCTTGGTAAGCCTTTCTTCCATCCGAACTTCCAGAAATAAAGCACTGGCGCTGTAATGTATCGAATGTAAAACCTTCCGCGTTTTCATATAAGGTTCTAACATTTGCGTGCGCTACATTAGTCATAATTATTTTTACATTTCTATTTTTGGCACGGGTTAAGGCATTTGCTAATCGAATTTGATCCTGCCAAGAAAATACATCTGCATTATAACCGACAAAACGCCTTTCTTCATTAATAACTGCATATGGCGGGTCACAAAAAATGAAGTCTCCTTCTTGAGCCATATCTATTGTTAATTCAAAATCCTGGCATAGTATCTGCGCATTGTGTAAAACCTTTGATATTTTAACAAAATTATCATGATCAAAAATAATCTCTTCTGTTGTTCCGTATGGAACATTAAACTTACCTTGCTTATTAACCCTATATATGCCATTAAAACATGATTTATTTAAATAAATCATTCTTGCTGCTGATGTTGCCATTGTTCTTGTATTTCTATCTCTTACTTGATAAAAATATTCCCTACTATGATTCCGTGCATGTTTTCTTAAGTTTCGATATACTAACTCAATATCGTCTCTGACAGCAATATATGTATTGATTAACTCGCTATTTATATCACTTAAAATTGCTTCATGTGGCTCAAGATAAAAGTATACTGCTCCGCCACCAAGAAAAGGTTCTATATATCTGTTATACGCTTCTGGAAAACGTTGATACTCACGATTAACAAACCATCTTTTTCCACCGGCCCATTTTAAAAAGGTTTTACCCATTGTTATTTCCACTTCTCATGTTCTTTTGTATTAAAATATAATAACATATCCTTATTTTACCAAAACATAAGTGGTTTTTCAACAATATCCTAAAAGTGATAAATTATATTACTGTGTCATTGCAGATAATTAGTTGTTGCTATATATGAACTTTTATCTCCTTCCGTTGTTGCAACAAGCAAGAAAAAAGGATAAAATGATAGAATAGGTAGGGTAAGCCTGATAATGAAGCACAAGGGTGCGAGAGAAATTTTATGAATGAACCCTTGAAAAGTGAAAAATCAAAGATTGTTGATACAGTGTGTCGACAATTTCATATCCGGTTGACCTAGTCTCATTATCATGCATTATTAGCGATTACAAGCACTGGCCAAAAAGTGGGCAGTAAAACAAAAAATGTGAGCAATACTGACCAAAATGTGGGTAGCTCTTTTGCACAGTATAAGGCAATGCTCGTAGCAGCAGGTATAACAAAAATATATATTTCTAATATTGAGAGTGTATACCGATATGTCGGTAGAGGTGTATTTAAGCAGTCTGATGTGATGGAATGTCTCGATTGTTCAAAATCGAAAGCCGGAAATGTGATAAGCGCAATGAAGCAGGCTGGAATTATTGAGAAAGTGTCGGGTATGGGACTTGGAAGATACCAGTTTGTCCGAGGATGAGGTGTTGAATTGTCAAAATTGCAGACAACGATAAAGGAGGCAGGAGGGGTCTTATGAGCAGACTATGGTATCAGCAACCGGCGTCGGAGTGGGAGGAAGCATTGCCCATCGGCAACGGCAGGCTGGGGGCGATGGTGTATGGCGGAACGGATGCAGAGCGGATTCAGCTGAACGAGGAGAGCATGTGGTACGGGGGCAGGGTGGATCGCATAAACCCTGACTTTAAAGAGAACCTTCCTCTGATTCGAGAATATTTGGACCAGGGGCAGATTTCCAGGGCGGAGCAGCTGATGGACAAGGCCATGACCGGATGTCCGGACAGTATGCATCCTTATCAGACCCTGGGGGAAATTAATTTTACTTTTTACGGCATAGACAGGCAAAATGTTGCGGATTACACCCGGACGCTGGATTTGGACAGGGCGGTGGCACGCACGGAGTTCAGGGCGGGTGACACCCTGTACCGCAGAGAAATCTTTGCCTCTCATCCGGCGGACTGTATCGTTATGCGGTTTACGGCGGAGGGGCCCGGCACGGTGGATTTCACCACCAGAATGCGCCGCGGAAGGTTTTTTGACGGAGTGAGGCGGTACGGAGATGACTGCATTGAGCTGTACGGAAACCTGGGCAGGGGCGGATACGAGTTTTCCATGGCGCTGCGTGCGGAAGCGGTGGGCCAGGGCAGGATTACTGCGTTGGGGGAGAGTCTTGATGCCGCGGGAGCAAAGGAAGTCATTCTGTATTTTACTGCGGATACAACTTATCATTATTTAACGGGAGAACTGGATAGCTGGGTGGAAAGCTTCCTAAAGGATTGGGGGGAGACAGGATTAAGCCTGTCCGCGGAACAGGCATCTTCCGCAGGTACAGAAGCTGCTTCGGAAAACAAATCATCATCAGCTTTTGGTCCCGGTACAGAGCATTTCCTGAGCCTGTCGCGTAACCGGGACATTCCGGAATATGAGAGGCAGGAGTACCTGACACAGGCGGCCTTACAGGCGTTGTTACATACCAGGCTGGCGGCGCGGTTTCAAAAGGCGTCAGAGAAGAATTATCAGGGGCTTCTGACGGAGCACGTTGCGGATTTTGGCGCCCTTTATGATCGTTTTGCCTTTGAACTGGAGGGAGCGGAAGCCTTTGACAGTCTGCCCACGGATAAGCGGTTGGAGCAGGCGAAGGAAGGCAGGGCCGACATAGGTCTGAGCAAGCTGCTCTTTGACTTTGGCAGGTATCTGACTGTCAGCTGCAGCCGGGAGGGTGGACTTCCTGCCACGCTGCAGGGGTTATGGAACAAGGATTTTACGCCGCCCTGGGACAGCAAGTATACCATTAATATCAACACTGAGATGAATTACTGGCATGTGGAGAGCTGCAATCTTTCCGAGTGTCATATGCCGCTGTTTGACCTTCTGGAAAAGGTGCAGGAGACCGGCAGGCGCACGGCCCGGGAGATGTACGGCTGCCGAGGCTTCGTAGCCCACCACAACACGGACATTCACGGAGATTCCGCGCCTCAGGATATTTGGTATCCCGGCTCTTACTGGACCATGGGAGGGGCGTGGATTGCCACTCACCTCTGGATGCATTATCAGTACACCCTGGACGAAGCCTTTTTAAAGCGGGCGTTTCCCATTCTGGCGGAGGCATCTCTGTTTTTTGTGGATTTCCTGATTGAACGGAACGGTTATCTGGTGACAAGCCCTTCCGTTTCCCCGGAAAATTCCTACAGGCTGCCCGGTGGGGAGACGGGGGCCTGCTGTGTGGGAGCCACCATGGATAATCAGATCCTGCGTCATCTCTTTACGGGCTGTCTGGGTGCCTGGAAGGCATTGGGGGAGACAGTGCCGGAAGGCTGTGAGATTGCGGACGTGGACAGCATTTCTGAACTGATGAAACAGATTGAGAGCTGCAGAGACAGGCTGACGCCCACGAAAATCAGCGACAGCGGCAGGATCATGGAGTGGCAGGAAGACTACGAGGAGGTGGAGCCGGGACACCGGCATATTTCCCATCTTTACGGGCTGTATCCGGGGGGAGAGATTACCGTGGACGGCACGCCTGAGCTGGCAGCGGCAGCCAGGAAGACGCTGGAGTACAGGCTTTCCCACGGCGGCGGACACACGGGCTGGAGCCGGGCATGGATCATGAATCATTATGCCAGCCTCTGGGATGGTGAGGCAGCTTATGAAAACATCGAGAAGATGCTGGGCCAGTCTACTTATCCTAACATGTTCGACAGGCATCCGCCTTTCCAGATAGACGGCAACTTCGGGGCATGTGCGGCAATGAGCGGTATGCTGGCGCAGAGCAGCGGGGGACGAGTGGTATTGCTTCCTGCACTGCCGAAGGCCTGGGCGGAGGGTTCCGTCAGGGGCTTAAGGCTGGCAGGAAATGCAGAGCTTTACATGACATGGAAGGGTGGAAAGCTCACCACCGCTGAAATACATGCTGACAGTGATTATGAGGCAGATGTTTTATGTGCCGGAAAGCAAATACATATCAGCCTTCAGGCAGGCCAGAGCAGTATCATTATATAAGCGGAACAACTGATGGCATTGCAGGCGCAGGCAGAAATGCAGAGAGACGGAATTTTGCCGGGCAGAAATGTGAACCGTCAGAAATTTGAATGGACACAGAAAACAGGAAGGGTCATAGAATGTATACGGAAAACTTAAACAGTGATTTTTGCAGATGGAATTTATATATGGACGGGAGCGGGGAGAGAATTCCGGCAAAGGTGCCCGGCAGCGTCTATCAGGCCCTTTTGGAAAACGGGAAAATGGAAGACCCTTATTACCGCGACAATGAATTGAAAGCGCTGGCGCTGATGGACAGGGACTATACCTATATGACGGAATTTGAGGTGTCAGACCGGCTGCGGGGTTTTGAGGAGGTATTGCTGCGTTTTGAAGGGATTGACACGGTGGCTGACATTTTCCTGAACGGACGTCTGATAGATTCGGTCTGCAATATGCACAGAACCTTTGAATATCCTGTAAAGGAGCTTCTGCGGGACGGCCTGAATGAACTGAAGGTAATGCTGCATTCTCCCACGCGCTACATACAGGAGGCTTATGAAAACAGGTTCATAGACGGCAGCTCCGACGCCATGAGAGGGTTTTCCTATCTGAGAAAGGCGCACTGTATGTTCGGCTGGGACTGGGGTCCCCGCCTGCCGGATGCGGGAATCTGGCGGAATGTGAGCCTGGTGGGATACAATACAGCCAGGCTCGACGGCGCCTATATTACTCAGGAGCACGCGGACGGAAGGGTAAATCTCAAGTTCCGGGTGGACGTGGACAAGCTTGGAGAAGAGCGGATATTGTCCTTTGGAAAAGATGATAAAAAACTGACAGAAATGTCATATAAGATAAAAGTGACGGGACCCGAGGGGGAGGTGTATGAGCTGCCCGATGAATCCGCGCGGCGCCGGGACACACATGGTAACTCAGAATCCGCAGACATCTCGACGCCCGTACTGCTGATCTCTGAACCCAGGCTCTGGTGGCCCAACGGATACGGGGAGCAGCCTCTTTATCAGGTGGAGGTGACTCTGGAGCAGAACGGGGAGACCCTGGACAGCTGGAAAAAGCGGATTGGCCTGCGCACCCTCACCGTACATATTGAGAAGGACGAGTATGGAGAGACCTTTGCTCATGAGATCAACGGAGTGCAGATTTTTGCCATGGGCGCCGATTATATTCCGGAGGATAATATTCTGCCCAGGGTGACGCCTCAAAGGACAAGAGATTTGCTGATGCAGGCGAAGAACGCCAATTTTAACTGTATCCGTGTGTGGGGCGGGGGATATTATCCCGATGATGATTTCTGGGATGTCTGTGATGAACTGGGTCTGATCGTGTGGGAAGACTTTATGTTTGCCTGCGCGGTGTACCATCTGACAGAGGAATTTGAGGAAAATATTACGGCGGAGTTTGTGGACAATATAAAGCGCATTCGTCATCATGCCAGTCTGGCGCTGTGGTGCGGAAACAATGAGATGGAATCCTTCGTGGAGAGCGGTCTCTGGGTCAGCAGGCAGCAGGAGCGGGCCGACTATATCAAGATGTATGAGTACATTATCCCCAGGGTGCTGAAGGAGCATGACCCCAACACCTTTTACTGGCCCTCCAGTCCCTCCTCAGGGGGAAGCTTTGACCATCCCAATGACCCGAATCGGGGAGATACTCATTATTGGGATGTATGGCATGGGAACAAACCTATCACGGAGTTCCGGAAATTCTTTTTCCGCTATGTGTCGGAATTCGGGTTCCAGTCCTTTCCGCTGATGAAGACGGTGGAAACCTTTGCGGAGCCGGAGGACAGAAACATTTTCTCCTATGTTATGGAGAAGCACCAGCGAAACAGCTCGGCAAACGGAAAGATCATGAACTACATGGAACAGACCTATCTGTATCCGGGCAGCTTCGACATGACGCTCTACGCCTCCCAGCTTTTGCAGGCGGAGGCGCTGCGGTACGGAGTGGAACATTTCAGGCGGAACCGGGGCAGGTGCATGGGCACCATCATATGGCAGCTCAATGACTGCTGGCCGGTGGCAAGCTGGGCCACCATCGACTATTGCGGCAGGTGGAAGGCGGCGCAGTATTATGCAAAGCGGTTCTTTGCGCCCATTCTGATTTCCTGCGAGGAGGAAGGGATTCTCACCCAGGACACAAATCCCAATGCCCAGCCCTATGAGGTGAAAAAGTCCATCCGGCTGAATGTTGCAAATGAGACTGGAGAGGAGAGAAGGATTCGGGTGGAATGGAATCTGCGGAACAATCACGGAGAGATTATCAGAGGCGGCGACGAGGTGGTCAGGGTTCCTGCTCTGTCTGCAGTCTGGCTGGAAAAGCAGGACTGCATGGACGCAGACTTATATGAAAATTATGTGAGCTATGAATGTTGGGACGCGGAGATTCCTCTGTCTTCCGGCACGGTTCTTTTCTGCCCGCCCAAGCATTTTCATTTTGTGAATCCCTGCCTGACCGTGGAGGCGGACGGTGACGAGCTGGTGGTTACTGCCAAGGCCTATGCAAAATCGGTGGAAATCCAGAATGAGAATCAGGATATGCTGCTTTCGGACAATTATTTTGATATGAGCGGGGGCACCAGGAGGGTGAAGATTCTGAAAGGCAGTCCTGTGGGGCTGAAGATCAGAAGCGTGTACGACATTCGCTGAAAATATCCCTGAAAAGGGAGGATGCCAAGGAACCGGGTTCCTTGGCATTTATTATGAAAAAGTTATTTAGTAAAAAGTAACTGTGATTGGCTTTCACTTTGTTGTATCTTATGGTCTTAGTATAGGATAAGAAAATGTCCAAAGAATGATTATAAATTTAAAAAAACTTGAATTAATTGTTAATAAAATATGAACGGGTGGACATTTTAATTATCCTGAAAGATTCCGAACAGCCGCCTGTGATAGCGTTCCTTTGCCTTTACCGCATGAGTTCGTGATATGGGAATCAGGGTGTCGTCAATATAGAAGCCCTCCCGCACCAGCCTGTTCACATATAATAGATTGATAATAAAGCTCTTGTGGCAGCGGACAAACATTTCGGACGCAAGCTGTGTTTCCAGCTCGTCAAGTCTGCCGTAGTAGGTATGCTCCTGCCCGCCCTTCATATGAAGGCACAGGGCATGGTTGGAACTGGATATATACATAACATCTGCCTGGCGAAGGATGGTATTCTGCCCGCGAAAGGTAATCTGCAGCGTTTCTTCCGGGACAGCGATCAGGCTTAAGGCCTTCTGCAGGACCCGGGTCAGATCATCAGGGCTTACAGGCTTGATCAGATAATTGAAGGCATAGAGGTCGAACGCCTCCCTGTAAAACTCCTCGCTGCTCGTCAGGAAAATTAAAATGGTGTTCTCGTTTACCGCGCGGATCTGGCGTGCAGCCTCCACGCCGTTTTGACCGGGCAGATAAATATCCAGAATGAATATATCAAATTGTTTCTGATTGGTTTCTATATCGAACAGCAGCGACTCGGCGCTGTTATATTCGGCAAGATCATAAAGAATGTTTGTCTGGCAGAGCATACTGCGTATATGTGCAATATCCTCGTTGTTGTCTTCGCAGATTGCAATATGAATCATGTCAGTTCTCCCTTCGGGTCAGCCAATGCATCCATTATATCAAAAACAAAAGTTTGTTTCAATTAAGTGTTTGATGAGAGTGCTATTTTCGACATAAAACGCGTCATTTTCGTCATCTGCGGTTTTGGACAGTAATTCTGTGTTATGAAAGAAGAACATACATAATGAGGAGGGCCTGCCATGGACGAAGCATCAAAAAAGAAAGGATTGCAACACAGAGCATTACCGCGCAGATTCAGAAAATGAATGAGAATGTGGAGGCGGCGCATGCTTCGGTGGACGAGAACGGAAGAATTGTGTCCGACGGAATCCGGGAGATTGTGATGGCAAAAGAGGAAGCCCGCAAACTGCTGGATGTGCAGACTGTTTCCGGTCAGAAAGTGAAGGAAGTGGAGGAGAATCTTGCCGCCAGTCTCAAATATCAGGAACGGATGGAAAAGATGGCGGAGGAGATGAGCGATACCACAAAGCGCTCCAGGGAACAGGTGGAAAATATCGGAATGGCAATCAGGCAGCAGGCGGAACTGGCTGAAAGCATGGAGCGGGCATTTGAAGAGGTGCGGAAAATATCCGACACACTGCTTCAGATCAGCCTGCAGAAAGAGTCGTAACAGGACTTAGAGGGTGGCTTTTATCAGCGGTGCCCTCCGTTCGTATACAGTCATAACTGTAGCGATTTCCTGGATATCGATTTTTTTCCGGTCTTCGGCATACAGGGCGATAAAGAGCCGCAGAAGGTGCGTCTTGGCAATGCCGAAGAGCAGATGCTTTGAAAAGCTGTAATCCTCATAGATATCAAGGAAGTTGGTCAGCAGATAATATTCGTAATACCGATTCAAAAGCTTGTCCGGATCCGGTATTTTTTTATAAAGGTTTTCCAGCAGGGCGGCAAGCTTTTGGTCGGCAGCGCCTGGATTTCTTCTGCCCGGACGGCTGAATTTCAGGATATATTTTCGGCACAGCTTATATAAAAGCGGCGATACGGTACGGAGCCTTGGGTGATAAAAGTCGTTAAAGAGCCAATCGTCTATTTTTTCGCAGGTCATCCGATAATGCTCCGGGGATAAATAATCCTGCGGGCTGGGGAGGGGCGTTTTGCCAAGGCAGGCATTTTGCGCATCCAGTCCGTAATGCAATATTGCCATACTGTCAAAAGAGACGCCGTTTTCCAGCATCCTGATCAGTTCATCCCTTGCTTTCAGCAGATAATCCAGAAATTCTCTGTCATCATTTGTAGTATTTACCTCATAGCTGACATTGCCTTCTGTCACTGTAAATTCAAATGGCCTGTCTCCGGCGGCTGAGACCAGAAAAAGCCGCGCGGCCTCAGGGCATGCCAGGTACAGTGTTTCCTCGCAGAAAAAAATCAGGTTGTACAGCTGCCTGGGAAACTCGATGCATACCTGGGGCATGTAAGATGTACCGTGTTTTTTCTGTATGCTGCATAGATGGTCCGTTCCCCAGAACGGACAGCCCCTGGAGGTGTTCCGAAAGGTGGCCATATCCTCTTTTTTCACGGTAGAACAGCGCAGCAGCAGGCCCCACATGCCTTTTTCATTGCAGTATTTATTGTACATATCGGGGTCAATGGGAATCTCCCAGATGTTGCGGCAGCAGTTTGCCGGACAGTCTTTTGCGATACATTTGAATTCATTTAAAATTGAGATACGCTTTATCTTCATAGTTTTATACCTTTATATTTACTGGATATTTTATCACTTTCAGTGTTTGTTGACAACAAGGTTCAACTGAGAGAGTGCTGTTTTCGACATAAAACGTGTTATTTTCGTCATTTTAGTTTTTGAAGAGTAATTCTGTGTTATGAAATAAGAGTAAAGCTCAGGTCAGAGAGGAAGGTGGGTGATAAGATGACAATACTCAGGGATTTATCCATATTTTGGGTCATGTTCCATGTGATTTTCCTTTTCCTCATACTGTTCAGATCACGGTTTGCCAGGAAAAAGACCATACTGGCGGCGGGGATTGGCATGGGCATACTGATGACATTGAACGGTGTGATACTGATTATGTATGGCATTGACGTGATATCAAAACTGTTCCTGTTTACCTGCTCTATACCAAGCTTTATCTTTTTCTACGTGATGAGTACAGATAAAAGGTTTCGGTTTCTGCTTACATTCTGTCTGGCGGATACCACATGCCTGTGGATCATGGCGGTTACGAATCTGCTCGATCATTATCTGGGCGGCGGGCAGTATGTACTGATGTTTGTAAGCCGTCTGATAGCCTGTCCGCTGATAGAGTATCTGGCGTGGCGGTATCTGAGGAAGCCGTACCTGGAATTACAGGATGCAGTGGAAAAAGGCTGGGGCGTTTTTGCGGGGATGACAATGCTGTACTACCTCCTGCTGGTGGTAATGGTACAGTTTCCCACGAATATTATCGATCGTCCGGAGGACACGTTTCTCTGCGTTTTGGTGCTGGTACTGATGCTGTTTAACTATGCCACCATATTTTCAGCGCTTTACAGACAGCTTCTGCTCTACAGAAAGCGGCAGAGCGAGTGTGTTTTGCAGGAGCAGAAAAACGCACTGGAGGCACAGCTTGAAAACCAGCAGCAAATACGCAGGATGAAGCATGACATGAAGGGGCATATGGTAACGCTTGCAGGCCTGCTTGCAGAGGGACGGGTGAAAGAGGCACAGGAATATCTGAAGGGCGTGGAGACGAAAATGACCGCTCTGTCGGGACAGTTTTGTGCCAATCCATACCTGAATGCGGTGCTTGCTCAGTATTCCGGCAGGCTGGAAATGCTGGAGGCGGAATATAAAATGGACATACAGGTGGGGGAGGAAGCGCTGCCCTATATGGAGTTGTGCCAGATACTTTCCAACGGACTGGAAAATGCCTGCGATGCCCTGAAAAGGCTTGATACAGAGAAGCGGGAGGTTTCCGTGCAGATGAGATATAACGGAATTTATCTGCTGATACGGATCAGAAATAAGTGCAGGGATGACTTGTATGTGGAAAGGGGAACCATACCTGCCACGGACAAGAAGGGACATGGCCACGGAATCGGGCTTGCCACGGTGCAGGAGGCGGCAGGACGGCTTGACGGGGAGATGTTCTGCTATACGGAAAACGGATATTTCGTATTGGATGTAATGGTATCATGTCAGGAGGTAAAAACAAATGTTAAAAACGATTAAGGGAAGACTTACGGTGAGTATGATCAGCATTGTTGTGGCAAGTATCCTTTTGACTACGGTGGGAATTATTACGGTAGCGGCAAAACGGACAATCCGGGATCAGACCCGGGCTCTGCAGCTGAATGCAGATAAGTATGCGGAGGAGATTAACACATGGATCGAAAATGAAAAAATGCTTGCGGACGGAGCAGCCAAAAGTATAGCAGCCGGAGGAATGCTCGACACGGATCAGATTCAGTCTGTGGTGGATGCCCATGCGGCGGGCAGGCAGGAGCTTTTAAATCTGTATTTCGGAACAAGGGACAGCAGGTTTATCCAGTCCAACAGGGAGGCCGGGATTCCGGATGGGTATGATCCGGTACAGCGCGGATGGTACAAACAGGCTGCGGAAGCAGGGACAGTCATTGTGACGGATCCCTATTGTGATGCGATAACGGGACAGATGTGTGCGACGGTTGCCGTACCGGCATATATCGACGGCGAGCTGGCGGGCGTCATTGGTCTGGATGTGACCCTTGGAACAGTCACGGATCTGACGGGAAGCATCAACTACGATGAGGGAGTTTATGGTTTTCTCGTGGACAGCAGCGGACAATATATAGCGCATAAAAACAAAAAATACGAACCTACCGAAGAGACTACGGTTTTAGTGAAGGATATTCTTCCGGAGCTTGGGAAGATGGTGGAAGGCGGGAAGAGCGGCGTAAAAAAATTTGCGGACTATGACGGCAGCGTATGTTATTTTGCGTTGACGGAGATAGATGGCTGCGGCTGGAAGCTGGGAGTCGTTGTGCCGGCGGATAATGTTACGGGTTCTTTAGTGACAATGCTTATGATAGCGGTGGTGACTGCGCTTGTGATCATCGTGTTTGTGGCGGTATTTATGACGGGGCTGATCGGAAAGATGCTGGCGCCGGTGCAGATGCTGAAGCAGTTTGCCTCCGGTGATTTTTCTGAAAATGCCGTAGTGGAAAAAGCAATTCCCGATGAATATAAAAACGAGACGGAACAGATCAGGAAAGCAACCGCAGAAGTAAAACAGCAGATTCGGGAAATTATTCTGAATACGAAGCAGGACGCTGAAGAAATCAGTACCATCGCCCAGGGGACTTCTTCAAAAATGACGGTGCTCAATCAGGACATTTCTGGTATTACTGATTCCGCCGGTCAGGTTATGGGGCAGACCGTGGAGGCAAGGAAGCTGGCGGAAAGTATAAAACATAACGGACAGGAACTGGGGAATGCCATTGAAAATATTGCAAAGAAAGCCGGAGAAGCGGCAGAGCAGTCAAGCAGCATCATGGATCGTGCGGGAAAGCGGTATGAAACCACCAGACAGTCAGCAGAGGAGGTTGATTTCATTTATCAGAAAACGAAGAAGGATTTGGAGCAGGCCATCGAAGACAGTAAGAGGGTAGGGGAGATCAATGCTTTGACAGAGGAAATCCTTGCCATCAGTTCCCAGACCAATCTTTTGGCGTTGAATGCATCCATAGAAGCTGCAAGGGCCGGAGAGGCGGGCAAGGGATTTGCTGTTGTAGCAGAAGAGATCAGAAACCTGGCAGACAACTCCAGACAGGCGGTGGATAAAATCCGTCAGGTGACAGAGGGTGTGGTAGGTAATGTTTCCTTTTTATCTGAAACTTCTGGCAAATTGTTGGAGTTTATGACCGGAAAGGTGATAGAGGACTATAAGGGAATGACAGAGCTTGCCGGAATGTATGAAAAGGACGCGGAGTTTTACAGTGATATATCCGGCGCTCTGGGAGCATCCTCACAGGAAATGAGTGCCCGTATGACAGAAATCAATGAGTCCATCGCTGTCATTACAGAGCTTGTGGGAGAGATAGAGGAATCCATGGGGAGTATGAATAAATCGGCAGAGGATTCCAATGAAAATTCCGGGGCAGTCATGAAACAGATGAAGGAGCTGTTCCGCTTAAGTGAGCTTTTGAACCGGACAGTGGCATCCTTTAAGGTATAAGGTGAAAATGTATTGCTATTGTGCGGACATATTGGTATAATAAATCTGACAAGGGAAACACTGAGACTTGAGAAGGAGTGTTATACTATGGCAGCAAAATCAGCTAATTTGTACGCAAGAATAGAACCGGACGTGAAAGAGCAGGCAGAAAGTATTTTGTCAGCGCTTGGCATTCCGGCATCCAATGCGATCAATATGTTTTATAAGCAGATTATTTTAAACAGAGGTCTTCCGTTTGAAGTAAAAATACCTGCGGTAAAACCTGTTAATGCGGCGGAACTGAGCGAAACGGAATTAGATGCGGAACTGGAGAAAGGGTATGCGGATATGGCGGCAGGCAGAATCAAATCTGCAAGGCAGGCATTTGCTGACATCCGCAAAGATTACGGCCTATGATTTATGAGGTAAATACAACCGTCCAGGCTGGCATTGATTTAAGGAGCATATATGAGTATATCGCCTTTGAATTGCTTTCACCGGATTATGCGGCAGGACAGCTTGATGATCAAACAATAATGTAAAACAAAATATCAGTAACGATAAAAAGGCATATGAAATTGAGCAATAATTTCATATGCCCCTTTTTGCGTTTCATTGATAAAAAATATGTTGACTCTCACGCTGCGTGATAATGTATGCTTATGACAGGGAATGAGATTAGCCGGCAAATTCTATGTATCCCTTTTTCGGAGTGAGGAGTTGAAAATGAAAACGATAAGCCAAATTGCAAAATTAACAGGTATCAGCATACGCACATTACAATACTATGATGAAATAGGATTGTTAAAACCAAGCGAACTTACTTCGTCCGGTTATCGGCTGTATGATGATGAAGCTTTACAAACTCTGCAGCAAATTCTCTTTTTTAAAGAGTTAGGTTTTCGGTTAAAAGAAATCAAAGAGATTTTAGAGAAGCCTGATTTTGACAGAATTACTGCTTTCAAAAAACAAAAAGAATTGCTCCTGTTGAAACGCAATCGAATTGATCGATTGATACAACTTCTTAGCTGTTTAGAGAAAGGAGAACAATGTATGAGCTTTAAAGAGTTTGACCTGTCTGACTACATTGCTGCATTGGAAGATTTTAAAAGCAGAAGTACAGATGATGTCATTAAATATTGGGGAAATATAGAAAATTTTGATATGTTTATCCGGAAAATTAAAGATGACGAGGCAGAAGTGGCAAAAATGGCCATTGCGCAATTTGGAAGTGTTGAAAATTTCACAGAATCCATGAAACACAATCTTGAACATTTTTCGGAAATCATGGAGAAACAGTTATCCCAAATTCCGGAGGAACTAAAGCAGAAAGATTTGTTCAAAGAGTTAGCATCTA
>CAMWJV010000070.1 GCA_947174665.1 uncultured Lachnospiraceae bacterium | reverse complement strand
CGGCTATTGAGAGAAAACTTCAAAAACTTCGTGTTATGGGTATTAATGCTATCCTCACCAGCCATAATATGCCGGCAGTTGAATTGATGGAGCTTGCGGATGAAATGGGCTTTCTGATTTTGTCGGAGGGCTTTGATATGTGGGAAAGGAGAAAAACAGATTATGACTATGCATCGTTTTTCAATGAATGGATTCGTAAGGATGTTGCTTCGTGGGTACGTCGCGACCGCAACCACCCGAGTATTATCGGCTGGAGTATAGGGAATGAAATTTATGATACGCATGCTGATGACCGCGGACAGGAGGTTACCTCAATGCTGGCAGGCCTTGTCCGTGAACATGATCCCGGATCAAACGGATTCGTCACCATCGGCTCTAATTATATGCAGTGGGAAAACGGACAGAAGTGTGCTGATATATTGAAGCTGGCAGGTTATAACTATGGCGAGCGGCTTTATGAAGAACACCATAAAGCGCATCCTGACTGGATGATTTACGGCAGCGAAACAGCATCTGTTGTACAGAGCCGTGGAATTTATCATTTCCCGCTTTCTCAGCAGGTTCTTATGGATGATGACGAGCAATGCTCAGCGTTGGGCAACAGTGCAACGGGGTGGGCGGCAAAAATACAGAAGCGTGTATTATTTCGGATCGTGATGCGAAGTTCTGCGCAGGGCAGTTTATCTGGACCGGTTTTGATTATATTGGAGAACCTACGCCGTATTCAACAAAAAACAGTTATTTCGGTCAGATTGACACGGCTGGGTTTCCGAAAGACAGCGCCTATATTTTCCGGGCGGAATGGACATCCTGTGAAAACGCGCCGTTCGTGCATATTTTCCCCTATTGGGATTTTATTGAGGGACAGCGCATTGATGTGCGTGTTACATCTAATGCGCCGAAGCTTGCTCTTTTCTTAAATGATAAAAAAATAGCAGAAAAGAATATTGATCACAGCTGTGGTACAGAGCTTACATTGGATACGGCTGTAGAGTATGTTCCGGGGGAGCTTGTAGCAATTGCCTATAATGAAGAAGGGATGGAAATTGCCCGTGATGTTCAGCGCTCCTTTGGAGATACAGCGGAAATCCGACTGCATCCTGAAAAGAACGAGATTAAAGCGGATGGAGTTGATCTTATTTTTGTTGAGATCGCTGCTTATGATAAAAAAGGAACTTTTGTTGCCAATGCCAACAACCGTATATTTGTCAACGTTTCCGGAGCAGGACGGCTTGTGGGGCTGGACAACGGCGATTCTACGGATTATGAGCAATATAAGGGTACGTCACGCAGGCTTTTTTCGGGAAAACTGGTGGCTGTAATTGCGGCAAAGATGGAGGCGGGAGATATTAATATAAGGGTTACGTCTCCGGCTCTGCCTGACAGTGAACTTACGCTGAAAGCGGTCGCAGCAGAAGTTCAAAACGGAATTTCGGCAATAGCGGAAAATGTTCATAGGCCTGCGGAATGTCCTGATGAGATTAGTGATATTCCGGTGCGAAAAATATCTTTTTCTGGAAGCGACAGAGTATTTACCCCGGACAGAAGAGTCATTACGTTCCAAACAGAGATTTTTCCGGAGAATACTTCCTATGGGGACGAAATTGAATACAAGATTACTACTGTTCTCGGAATCAAATCTAATTTGGGAGAGATAGTTTCTTCTGATAAGGGCAGTGTAACAGTTCGGTGCAACGGTGACGGTGAGTTTTTCCTGCGGGCACTCTGTAAAAACGGAACAGACAAATATCATGTGATGTCAATGCTTTCACTCAGGGGCGAGGGACTGGGGGCGGCCTGTTTTGATCCATACAGCTTTGTCGCCGGAGGCCTGTTTACCGTTCAAAGCGGAAATGCGGGAAACGGTATTCAGCAGGGGGCGGCATTTGCGGGAGAGCGCAGTTGGTTTGGATTTGAAAATGTGGATTTCGGACCCTTTGGCAGTGATACGGTGACGGTGCCTATTTATGCTAATTGTTCAACTCCGGTTAATATCCGTTTTTATGATGGTATTCCGGGAAAAGGCGGAGAACTCGTTGGAGATTTCACATACCATGAACCGGCGCGGTGGCTGACCTATATTCCGAACACTTTTAGGTTGTCGAAAAATCTCAAAGGTATGCATACTTTGGTTATGGAATCCGCTGATGGCTTCCATGTGCAGGGGTTTTGCTTTTCCAAGACCAACAGGGAGTTCTCTGAAATTCGTGCCGTTGACAGTGAGCGTATTTATGGCGATAAATTTACCCGTGAGGCCGATGCGGTTACAGGGATAGGCAACAATGTAGTGATGGACTTTGGAGAATTTGATTTCACAAAAAAAAGTCCGGCGTCCATAATTATCACAGGAAAGTCTGCCTTGCCGATGAACAGTATCCATATTATATTCTCGGGAAGTGTGGAGACGAGAGTACTGGCGGAATTTGAGAGCGCTGAAGAATATACATCAAGGCGCTTTTGCATAGACGGAATATATGGAAAGTGTAATGTTTCGTTTGCATTTTTGCCGGGCAGCGATTTTGATTTTAAATCTTTTGAGTTTAAGTGAGATTATTGCATTAATTATGCCCTCTATACGCCAAACCAAGCCACCGGGAGAGCCGGTCATTAAAAAAAATTGCAAAACTTTGACCTGTTAAGTCGTAAAATGTTAGGAAGGAGACTGCTTCACCCCATTCCAGCAGTCTCCCGGCCGATTATCTGTACCCGCAGTTCACATCGTGGAGTGATATAATAACTGGCAATCCAACTGACGTGTTCTTCTTCCCACAGAGATACATTCATATAGTAATTATGGCCTTCTGTCAAAAATAGCTGGAATGTGTATATTTGCCCGTCAAACTCCTGATACCATCGCTGGATCAGCTCATATTCATAGTAGGGATAGCGGTAGTGATAAGGACATTCCGGTTCCCAGGCCTCCTGTAATTTCAGTGTAATGTTCTCCAGCCGGTATTCTTTCGTAATCAGATACAGAGTTGTAGAATTGCTGGGAAACCAGTAGTATCTGCTCTGATATTCCGGCACCCCATCGTTATTATAATCCACCATATACCAGTTATGGCCGTCGTAAAGCCTCTGAAGCTTTACCGGGTCTGTGACGGATTCTTCACATCCGGTATATACGATAATGTCATCATTGATGGGTGATGCCGCCATCAGCTCTTTTTGAATGCTCTCTACATAGTTGTTAATCTGCCCCAGCATGGAAACATTGCTCTGATAACCTTTTGTCCAGATATAATCCTCAGGCAGCAGTATCACTTTTAGCGCCTGCTCGCTGATCCCCTCCGTAGTTAAGGGATATAAATAAATTGTATCATTATATTTAGAGTAATAGTTGTAGCTGGTATCCACCAGATAAAGTCCGTTCTCATAGGGCACCACGCGGGCATTCATATCCAACGTGCCCACCTGGTCCAGGTATTCCGGTTCATTTTCCACAATGCGGTAACAACTGATGTCCGCAAAGCGGGCCGAACCGCCCGAATCTGCTACCAAAAGCAAAAATTGGGTTTCTTCAATGCTATATTGATAGATGTGGCAAATATACTGCTTAAAATAGTCCAGATCCATCCAACTCTTTTCCATAGAGGCAAACCAGGTCTTATACACTGCCTCATGGTCTGTCAGTTCCAGAGGCGCCGCAAGAGTGTCCAGAGAGGACCAATCTCTGGTGAAAAGGGCTTTTTCCGCCAAAAGAACCAGTCCTTCCGGGACAAGGCTCTCTGCAGCTATTTCCTCCGGCAGTGCCGCCGGCATAAACTCTCCCTGTACCTGCTGCCATAATCCTGCCGCTATCTCATGTCGATTCTCCGGAAAGGCCTGTGATGCATCCTCCGGCTGATAACAGATGTTCTCTACATTGCTGTCATCATGATCCCAGTAATCATCTATCACTGCATGAATCTGAGGTTTGATTCCATAAAGGGCAATCGGCTCCAGATTTGCCTTTTCCGTATTCCCGCTATAGAGAAATGCCTCCAACAGGTACTGCTCCTGCTGCGTTCCGTAATACAGAACGAAATACACTTGCCGACCTTCCAGGATAAAGAGCCATTGCTGTTTTTGCGGGTCATAGCCCAAATGTTCCGGTGTCCAGAGTACATCGTCCAGAGCTGCTGTCAGCCTGCCCTTTTCCTCTTCTGACAACCCTTTTTCCGCGCCGCTGAAACGTTCGCTGTTTCGGTTCCGCAGCATCAGATCCAGACCAACCTCCCGGATATATGTTTCCATGGTGGATTGGAGATTTGCTTCTTCTGTCAGATCGTTCGTCTGCTCTACTGCCCACATCTTTCTGATCTCACAATCCGTACTGCTGCGGCGCAGATAAATATGCTCCTGGTGGATCTGCCACATAAAGCCTCTGGCCTCTCCGCTTAAATCAAAAAGCCCCAGTGCCTTGGTGGCTTCTTTCTTATAGTCATCATAATTGCAGACCATATAGTAGGTTCCCTCATAGGAAAATACTGCATACAGCCTGTAATAGGCCGTATAGTCATAGCCTGCAAATGTATAGGAACCTGTGCCATTCTGTTCCAGAAGGATGGCGGTACCGCTGCGGGAATATTCGTATTGGGTGCGCTCCATCATTATAATTTCATCCAGACCGTCCTCATCCATATCCAGCCGATAAAAATCATAAGATGCTGTTTGGGTCTGATTTGCGAAAACGGTATTGATTTCCTCTTCCTGAAGGGACAATTCTTCTCCCTCCCGGGGCACGTAATCAAAATCTTTCCGGCTTATCCTCAGATCGGCATCATCTAACTCCCGCAGCAGTTCGTCAGAAGTCCCTGCAACCAGTGCCTCCTGCAATTGCTGAACCAGCTCAGCCGGGAAATCCGCGGCGTCTGCATTCAGGGACAGATCCGGCAGTGTTTTTTCGGTGTCTTCAAAAGCCGGTTGGAGCACAAGAGCATCTAACTCTTCCTGCAGAGTCGGTTTCTTTTCATTGGCTGAATCTGCGGCACCGCCACCCTCCTCTGCGGCTGTGCCGCAGCCTGCCAGCGGGAGCATCAGCAACAGGAGCATCGGCAATATCCATAACCTTTTATATAATAATCTTATATACCATAATATCCTGTGCCAATCTCTCTTCTTCATTTGGTTTGCTTTATTCCTTTCTGCCATAATAAAAGAAATTGTACGTCATTTGATTTTTGCATCAGTTTATGTGCTCCAGAGGAGCGGAAGCGCCGGGGATGTTTATTGATGCAGTAAAGGAAACACTTCTGATTTATCGCTGTCAGCGACACTGAAATTATAACACACGCCCGACTGGATTACAATGACATGGCTTGCGTGTTTGCCGATAAAGTCGAAATCATGGAGATGATGAAGCGTTATCAAAGTATTCTCTTAGTCGGTAACGGACTCCATGAATATTTTATTGAATTTTTCAAGCTGATCATAGATGATTCCGTGACCGCTGTCAGGTAAGGTTATAAGCTTTGAACCGGGGATGCCTTTGTGCTGTAATTCGGCGAGCTCTCCGGAAACAATGACATCTTTACCGCCATGGATAATGTATGTGGGAACATGGACACAGCTGAGATCTTTCCGGCTGTCCTCATCACGCAGGGCAACAGCGCTTTTAATTGTTCCGATCCCTGACGCGGACAGAGCGATGCTCATGAACCAGTCAACAACCGCGTTTGAATGTTGCTGAGCAAAAAGCTGTTTGCTGAAGTTTTGGCATAGCTGCGGCCTGTCGGTTTCTGCAAGGCTTATCAGGTCATTGACTTCCTGCAGAGTTTTTCCGTATGGACAGCCGGGATGCTGCGCAAAACACGGGGCGGCAGCAGAAAGCAGGATCAGTTTGCGCACACCGAAGCCATTGTAGCAATTCATATATCTTAAAGCAATTGCTCCGCCCATTGAAAAACCGACTAAAATAAATTTGTTAAGACAAAGATGCTGAACTACCTGAAAGATATCGGCGGACATTTGGGCGTAGGAATATCCGCATACAGGCGTATCTGATCTGCCGAAACCTCTCAGATCTACCGCTACTACACGATATCCGCAGTCGGTAAGCAGATTTATCTGATACTCAAAGATCTGATGGGACAGCGGCCATCCGTGAATGAGGAAAATCGTCTGCTTTCCCTGCGGATTAAAGTCATAAACAGCAATTTTAGTTCCGTCGTTTGATGTGATTAAATTCATAAATATCTCTTTTATCTGTTTTTCATATTTTATTCGGCTGGGTTGGTTAATGTTATCAGGATTGCCTGTCCCATACCGCAAAAGCGGGGTACCCGAAATGACAGCACCATGTTTTATATATAATAAACGTAATAGTGTCCTGTTTAGAGAAAGATTGTGATATACTGTTTGGTAAATTAAGAAGTATTTTCAGTGCGCCTGATACGGTGATCTTTTATATAGTCTATATGAAAAGAGGGGTGTGTGCATGAGAAAATTACATGTGAGTGAAAACGGAAAATATCTGATGCAGGATAAGAAGCCTTTTTTCTGGCTGGGAGATACGGCCTGGCTGATGCTGCAGAAGCTCAGTGAAGAAGAGATGAGAACCTATCTGAGAAACCGTGCGGAGAAAGGGTACAACGTAATTCAGACAGTGCTGGTACATACGCTTCCCGGCGTGTCTGAGAGCGGCAGCTCTCTGGCTCCCGGAATGAAAAATGTAACGGATAAGGCTTATTGGGATTTTGTGGACAGAGCGCTGGATATGGCGGAGGAGCTGGGGCTGTATCTGGGACTGCTGCCTTCCTGGGGGTCGCTTGTAAAGGACGGCATCCTGAATCAGGAAAATATTGCAGGGTACGCGGAATTCTTGGGTAAATATTTTCAGGGACGCAGCAATATTATCTGGATTCTGGGCGGCGATGTCAGAGGGGATGCAGGAATGAATGTATATTCTGTGGAGGCTGAAATATTAAAGCGGTATAATCCGGAAAGGCTGATCACTTACCATCCCTTTGGAAGAACCTCTTCTTCTCTCTGGTTCCATGATGAGGAGTGGCTGGATTTTAATATGTTTCAGTCAGGACACAGGAGGTATGATCAGGCTTCCATGGGAGAGTGGGATGATAATGCTGAGAAGGAAACATTCTTTGGTGAGGATAATTGGAAATATGTGGAACGTGATCATGGGCATGGCACGATGAAGCCTACCCTGGATGCGGAGCCTTCTTATGAGGGAATTCCGCAGGGGTTACATAATCCTCATAATCCCTACTGGGAGGAGTGGGACGTGCGCCGCTATGCATACTGGTCCGTGTTTGCGGGCGCAGCGGGACATACTTATGGAAGCAATGCCATTATGCAGTTCTATAAGGAATCGGATGGAAAAGGAGCCTACGGAGTTCGCGAAAGCTGGCAGGATGCCATGCATCATCCCGGCGCTGCTCAGATGCAGTATCTGAAAGCACTGATGGAGAGTGTTGACTTTGTAAACGGTAAGCCGGATGATGCACTGCTCCTGTTTGGCCAGAAGGAGAGATATCACAGAATCGCGGTCTTTGCGGGAGAGGATTATGTACTCTGCTATGATTACAGCGGAGACCAGTTCCTGTTGGATCTGGGCAGGTATATGGATCGTCCCATGGATGCTTACTGGATGAATCCTCAGGACGGAACCTATAGCTATATCACTACCCTGCAGGGGGAGCGGAAATGGCTGGCAAGCCCTGTGGCGAGAAAGGATAAAGCCAACGACTGGGTGTTGGTGCTCAGGGCTGTCTGTTTTCAGTGAAAGAGTGTAATATCTGAATTTAAGGACTATTTAATAATTTCCCTGTTAATATGAGATCACAAAAACGAAAGGAGCGGCAGAATGTACTTAACAATACTGAAAAAAGACATCAGGCGCAAGAAGACAATGAATATAATCCTGCTGATTTTTGTGATTTTGGCGGCGACGTTCATAGCGGGCAGCGCAAATAATCTGATCACCGTAAACGGTGCGCTGGATCATTTTATTGAGAGGGCGAATGTGCCGGATTACTGGTTTGCTTCGACAAATGCCGGAGACATTGAAAGATTTGAAGAATTTGCAGAGAAAAACGGATACGATTATGATATCTCAAGGCTTATTCAGATTGAACCCTCAAATGTTCTGGTGGAGGGCGAAGCGCTTGAATATTTCAATACACTGGCGTTGTCGACGCTTGGCGGGATTAAGATTTTTGACGAAGACAACCGGGAGATTACAAACGTCAGGGATGGCGAGATATACATCACCGGATTTCTGTTTCAATCGGCGGCAAATGACTTTCACAATGGCGGGAAAATTTATATCAGTCAGGGCGGAGTGGAAAAAGAATTTACCATAAGAGGCTACACAAAAGATGCCCTTTTCGGCTCGGAAATGGTGGGGATGACCAGGTTTCTCATAAGCGAGAATGATGCGGAGCTGTTTGGCGGATCGGGAGCGGTTGTCTGCAATTCGGTTGAGGTTCATACGGATGATGCCGATTATCGTGATAAATTCAACAAATTGGGTATCAATACCGTAATGTCGGTAGATCGTTCCATGCTTAAACTAATATACCTTATGGATATGCTGATAGCGGCAATCCTGCTGGTGGTAAGCGCATGTCTGATATTGATCTCCATGGTGATCCTGCGGTTTATCATCAACTTTACGATCACCGAGGAATTTCGTGAGATCGGCGTTATGAAAGCCATCGGGCTCAAAAATGGCGCAATCCGGGGACTGTACATAGCCAAGTATTTTGCCGTTGCGGCAGTGGGGACTATTGTGGGACTGGCACTCAGCTTTCCGTTCAGCAGGATGATGATCGCCGGAGTTTCCCGGAGAATTACCATCTCGGAGGAGGATAACTTTTGGATCAATATCGGGGCGGCGGTTCTGACCGGAGCGGTGGTGGTACTGTTCAGTTATTTCTGCACGCGGAGGATACGAAAGTTTTCCCCGATAGATGCGATACGCAGCGGCGAAACGGGAGAGCGATTCAGAAAAAAAGGATTTTTGCACCTGGGAAGTCTGCCTGTGCCCGCAGTCTCTTTTATGGCGGCAAACGATATTCTCAGCGGGATAAAAAGCTATATCTCAATGATACTTATTTTTATCATCGGGACACTGTTGGTGATCATTCCCGTGAACACAATAAACACACTGCGCTCCGATGACCTGATAACACTGTTCAATATGGTGAAAAGTGACCATGTTATTTCCAGAGAACTTTTATTCAATCCCAACGAGGACAATGAGGCGAAGATCAGGCGGCAGTTTTCAGAAGTGCGGGAAATGTTTGCCGGGAACGGAATAGATGTGGATGTGTTTCAGGAGGTAATGTTCCGGAGCAATATCTACAAGGGTGAAAAGGTCACAAACTCGCTGTCCTTCCAGGGCTGCGGCGGTGTGAGGACGGATATGTATAATTACATTGACGGAATGCCTCCGCAGAATGTTCATGAGGTGGCGCTGACCTATCTGACAGCGGGACAGATTGGTGCGGAAATTGGGGATGACGTGGAGATAAAAGTGGGTGAAGACACCAGGGTCTACACGGTCACCGCTCTGATGCAGAGCATGAATAATATGGGAGAGGGCGTTCGCTTCCATCAGGACGCGGAGCTTGATTACAGCTATGCGGCAGGAAGCTTCGGAATTCAGGTGAACTACAGGGATGATCCGGATGAGAAAGAGCTTGCCCGGCGCAGGGAGCTGCTTGAGAAGCTCTATCCGGATGCCAGGGTATATACCCCCGGCGAATATATCGGTTATATGATAGGGGATGTGGCAGGACGGCTGGACAGCATGAAAGTACTGATCTTAAGCATTATTCTGGGAATCAACGCTCTTGTGGCCGTGCTTATGGTGAAGAGCTTTATCAGCAGGGAAAAAAGCGAAATTGCGCTGCTGAAAGCAATGGGATTTCAGGACAACACTCTTATTTTATGGCAGACAATGCGCATCGGAATTGTTCTGATGGTGTCAGTGCTTGCGGGTACACTGATCTCTTCACCTTTGTCAACGATTATTGTCACACCGATTTTCAGAATGATGGGCGCTTACAGCATTGTGTTTGAAATCAGACCGCTTGAGGTCTATGTGGTATTTCCGGTTGTAATGCTTGCCGCGACAGCGCTGGCGGCTTTTATCTCGGCCCGGGGACTGCGGAAGATATCATCGGCGGACATTTCTGGCAACGAGTGAAAAAGAAAGTAAGAAATGCCTGAAAACATGGCATTTCTCATCAAAATTTGAGATTCCGCAAAGCGGAATCATGGAGGTTAGGATGAAAAATATTTTACAGGTTAAGGATCTTTGCAAAACATATGTGGTAAACAAGAGACAGAATAATGTTCTGAAAAACGTGAATTTCAGCGTAGACGAAGGGGAGATGATCGCGGTTATGGGGCCCTCCGGCTCCGGGAAATCTACGCTGCTGTACACGGTTTCGGGGATGGACGGAATGACTGCGGGCCAGGTGGAATTTTGCGGAAGAAACCTTGCCGGCATGAATCAAAAGGAGCTTGCGGAGCTTCGGCTTGACGAAATGGGATTCATTTTCCAGCAGATGTACATGCTGAAAAATCTTTCGGTGCTGGACAATATCATACTTCCCGCATGCCAGTCGGACAAGATCAGGGAGACGCGCCGCCAGACTGTGGAGCGTGGGCATGCGCTGATGCGCAGGCTGGGAATTATCGAGGTGGCTGACAACGATATCAACGAGGTGTCGGGCGGACAGCTCCAGCGGGCCTGCATCTGCCGAAGTATGATAAATAAACCCAGGATGATTTTTGCGGACGAGCCAACGGGCGCGTTAAACCGCTCCTCCTCCGACGAGGTTATGGAAGAACTTGCCGGGCTGAATGCGGAGGGCACCACAATTATGCTGGTGACTCACGATGTAAAAGTAGCGGCAAAATGCACGAGAATTTTGTATATAGTTGACGGAAACATTAAAGGGGAGCATAATTTAGGCAGATACGAAAAGGCAAAGCTGCGTGATCGTGAACGGGCGCTGAACGGCTGGCTCATGGAAATGGGCTGGTGATGCCGCTGTTGGAGGACAAAGGTTGACGGATATACTGATTGTTGAGGATAATAGGGAACTGGCAGGGGTGCTGCGGGATTTCCTGCGGGCGGGAAAATACACGGTGTCTGTGGCGGAAAACGCTGAAAAGGCCTTGTCGCTGTATCAGAGATACGGCGCGAGGCTTGTGGTGCTGGATATTATGCTGCCTGAGGTCGACGGATTTTCAATCTGTGAAAAAATCCGTGAGGACAGCAATACCCCCATACTTATAGTGAGCGCGAAAACCGGAAAGGAAGATAAGCTCACGGGATTGAATCTGGGGGCGGACGATTACATTGAAAAGCCCTATGACATCGACATTATGCTTGCAAAGATTGCCGGAATCTTCAAGCGCAGATACTCCCTTGATGAGCTGACGGACGGAGGCATTCGGATAGACAGGATCAATCGTACAGTGTACAAAGACAATGTGCCGGTTGAGATGACGGCAAAGGAATTTGAACTGCTTGTGCTGCTGATGGAAAACAAAGGCCGGACGCTCTCAAAAGAGTATATTTTCAACAGGATATGGGGCAGCGACAGCTTTTCCGAGCCGCAGACTCTTACGGTTCACATAAAGTGGCTGCGCCGGAAGATCGGGGAAAGCCCCGGGAATCCGCAGAAAATTCTGACGGTCTGGGGAGTGGGGTATAAATATCTGTGAAGGCGTGGAGAAAAATTTTTGTGGTGGTTATGGTGCTTACAGCCGTGATCTTTGCAGGGGTAAATCTTTTTTTGTATTACCTGAAAACGCCCGAAAACGGCAGACCCTACCGGGTTGAAGTAAACAGAATTGCACTTCAGATTGAGGAGGGCGGGCCGGAGAGCGTTGATCTGTCATTGTACCAATATGTGAAAGCTGTGGCGGAATTTGGTGATGCCTTCTATGAGTCTGACAGTGATTATATGATTCGGGAGATCGACGGCAGGCTGTATCGGTTTGACTATACTGTAAAAAATGATATCGGAAATTCTCAGATCGTTATCGCGGTAAATATGATTTTGACGGTGATGACGGCGGTGGTATTCGGCGTTTTGTTTTATGTGCGGGGGAAAATATTAAAGCCTTTTGAACGATTGACAAATGTTCCGTATGAACTTTCCAGGGGCAATCTCACTCTGCCTGTCAAGGAAAGTAAGAGCCGCTTTTTCGGGAAATTTTTGTGGGGTATTGATCTGCTTCGGGAGAATATCGAGCAGCAAAAGCAGCGTGAGCTGGAGCTTCAAAGGGAGAGGAAAACGCTCCTGTTGTCCCTGTCACACGATATTAAAACGCCCCTTTCTACCATAAAATTATATTCGAAAGCATTGTCGAAGAATTTGTATTCCGATGGAGAAAAACAGCGGGAAATCGCCGAAAGCATTAATGAGAAGGCAGACGAGATCGAAGGTTATGTCTCCCGGATCATCACTGCCTCCCGGGAGGATTTCCTGAGCCTGGACGTGGAGAACGGCGAGTTCTATCTGTCAGATTTAGTGCAGAATATTGCTGCTTATTACGGTGAAAAACTGGCGCTTGTGAAAACGGAATTCATTGTGGAGAAATATAATAATTGTCTGCTTTTCGGAGATTTGGACCGCAGTGTGGAGGTAGTGCAGAACATAATTGAAAACGCTCTGAAATATGGCGACGGGAAGCAAATTGAGGTGCTGTTCCCGGATGAGGAAGAAGGTGTGCTGATCTCAGTGAGAAACAGCGGCTGCACGCTGGACAAGGAGGATCTGCCCCATATCTTCGAGAGCTTCTGGCGTGGCGCAAATTCCCAAAACGTCAGCGGCAGCGGGCTGGGTCTGTACATCTGCAGACAGCTTATGCACAAAATGAACGGGGAAGTGTTTGCGGAGATTGACGGGGACGGCATTGCGGTGACAGCAGTTTTCGGAAGGGCATAGGTACAATATCAATAAATAAAGGGTGATGGTATGCATAATATTGAGACAGAGCGAATGGTTATTCGGGAATTTACACCGGAGGATGTGGGGGATCTGCATGAGATTCTTGGCGATGACGAGACGATGAAGCTGTGTGAACCGGCATATAGCTATGAAAAGACGCAGAAATTTCTGGAAGAATTCTGTATCGGGAGAAAAGGAGCCCTCGCCGCTGCACAAAAGGAGAGCGGAAAGGTCATTGGGTATATTCTTTTTAAATCCATGGAAGAAGACGTCTACGAGATGGGATGGTTCTTCAACAGGAAATACTGGAGGCAGGGATATGCTTACGAGGCCTGTGTAAAAATTATGGAATACGCTTTTGATGTGATGCATGTCCATAAGATCATTGCGGAGACGATTGATACGGCCAGGTCCGTAAAGCTGATGGAAAAGCTGGGAATGACATGCGAAGGGATTCAGCGGAGCCAGGTGAGAGATAATGCCGGCAACCGGGCGGATCTGCATCTCTACGGAATCCTGCGGGAAGACCGGATCGAGGGGAAGCTTATACTAATGTAAGAAGTGTTATGTACCGATAAATAGACCAATGGATTTACTGTTAAAGACAGGCCGGGGACAGCGGAAGCCCGGAATGGGATCATGGAAAAATAGGTTATACCCTGAAATGATGAGGATGTATTAAGTATGTTAAAAATAATATTGTGCGACGATGATCCATTCATTCTGCAATTAGGTGCGGATAAAATTAACCATATGATCGAATCACAGGGATTTGACGCAAAAGTTGTCAGTCTGGCCTCCGGCAGCAATGAGTTGTTTTCCTACATTAAAAATAATCCGTCACAGTATCTGATCTTTCTTGATCTGGATTTTGGCAATGGGAATTTAAACGGCATTGACGTGGCGAAAGCGCTGCGTCAGGCGGAAAGCGACTGCAAGATTGTCTTTACCACTAATCATCATGAGATGGCTATGGATGTCTTGAAAAGCGGAGTGGAGCCCTTTGGCTTTCTGGAAAAAACCAGCGATCTCGCAGCGCTTTGTGACGGATACCGCAAATATATTGTCATGCTTCTGAACCAAACAAGATCAGAAGCGTCAGATTCAAGCATTCTGCTGAATCCGGGCATGGACGAAGATATATCTGTTTTGCTGGAGGATATTGTTTATATTGAAACGGAGAAGAATGTGTCTCATGGGATCACCTACCATACGATCAACGGGTCCGTGATCACCATTATCAGCACTCTGGATGTGGAACAGAAACGGCTGGGAGACGGTTTTATCAGAGTGCATCGGTCTTATCTTGTCAACAAAAGGCACATATTGAGAATGAAAGAGGGATTTTTAAAATTGTCCAATCAGCAGGAGGTTCCCTGTTCCTTTCGGATGCGGAGCGAGGTGAAAAAGTGGATCGTGTAAATAAAAAAGCGTTTTTTGTTGAAGTGCTGCTTTTGGCACTTGTGCTGCTCATTGGATGGAAACTGCGGGTTCGCAGTCTTTATTTTGCTGTGCGCATTGGTGAGGTTTTGCTTTTGACGGCAATCCTGAAAATACTGCCATTAATGGAATTATCTGTCAATGATCTGATTGCGGTGGCATTTTTCATTCTGCTTAACAATGTAGTTTTACTGCATCCTCGTTTTGGAAGGCTTATTTTTTCTGATGCCGTACTGTTTGCATTTTTGCTTTTGATGGAACTGCTTGTACTGGTCAGAAGGGTTCATCACAGGAAAAGAGGTTACGGGATTACGGTTGGATATGCGGTATTATGCTGCTTTGGGGCTCTTTGTATATATCATAAATGGGAACGTTTTGCTTTAGATTACTACTGTGCAAGAGAGGGTGAATTTGGTTTTGCGGTGAAGGCACTGTATTTGCTTGCGAGTATAGTTATCATTTCTGCACCGCTTTTCATAATAATTCGTTGTTTCAGTGTTTTCTTGAAAAAGTGGTTGATAAAGCTGCAGGAATACAGTATGACATATACGGAAATAGACCGTTCTGTTATATTGGTAATGATTCTTACTTTGGGCACTCTGTCGATGAGAGAACTGCTCCCCTTTCTGCCGGCGGATAACACCTATGACCTTTCTATGCTTTGGATGGGGTTATGCACAATAATTGTAATGGTTCAGGTGGTTTATGTCCGCCTGCTGGTAAAAAGTATTTCGGTAAAAGAGGAAATGCGTTTACAGGAGAAGGATCTGCATCGGTTGGCAGAATACAACCGGGAACTCGAAAAAAACATGGAGGATTTGAGGGGAATCAGGCATGACATAAAAAATATGTTTCTTACAATGGGCGGATTTGTTGACAGAAGTGATGACGAGGAAATGAAAGCATTTTATGAGGAAAATATTATTCCTTTTGCAAGACAGGAACTGCAGAAAAATGACCTGTATGTAAAGCTGTCCTGCATACATAACGAGAGCCTGAAGTCTTTTTTATATTATAAAATGATGCAGGGGATTGAACAGAATGTGTCTATGGATTTACTGGTACAGCTTGCCGATACAAACGGCATTTTCTGTATTGAGCAGACAGATCTGATCCGTATTCTCGGAATTCTGACGGATAATGCGATAGAGGAAGCTAAAGTCTGTAAAGGGACAGTGATGATTGCAATGAAAGAGAGTGAAAGGGAATATCTTTTTTCTGTCAGCAATACAGTGCGCCGGCAGATCAGGGAAAAGGGGGTTATTGCCGGGACAACGGACAAGGGATTAGGCCGTGGGAACGGACTTTTGATCGTGGAGAGTCTGATGCGGAAATACAGGAATGTAATTTTGAATTCATATTTTAAAGAGGATGAATTTGTGCAGTGCTTAAGAGTCGGAAAATGATGTCTGCATGAAAAATTCATGCCTGAATAACGGTGGGATTGCCTGAACGTTTATCGGAAAAGCGTTTTGGGGCAATCCCGCTTTTTTGTGGGCAAAAACTGACAAAAGGAGGTAAAAACGTGATAGAGTCTTGTTTGTTAAAATGATTCTGTTTAAGGAGGAAGCAAATGAATCTGACATTGGAGCAGTTGACAAAGCAATTCGGCAGAAAAAGAGCAGTGGACAATATGGACGTCACTCTTTCACCCGGTGTCTATGGTTTGCTCGGCGCGAACGGCGCCGGGAAGACCACTTTGATGCGAATGATCTGCGGTGTTTTGAATCCCACGGAAGGAAAAATATTGATGGATGGTCAGGATATCTGTGAGTGCAGAAATAACTATTACCGTTTACTCGGCTATCTGCCGCAGGATTTTGGCTATTATCCCGATTTTACCGCAGGAGAATTTATGTATTACATTGCAGCGCTAAAGGGATTAAACGACAAGATGGCAAAAAATATGACAGAAGAGCTTTTGGATGTTGTTAGCCTGTCGGATGTTGCAGACAAAAAGATCCGAACTTTTTCAGGCGGTATGAAGCAGCGACTGGGCATTGCGCAGGCAGTCCTTAACAATCCTGAAATTCTTGTTTTGGATGAGCCGACAGCCGGACTTGATCCGAAAGAAAGAGTACGGTTCCGAAATCTGATTGCTGATTTTTCCAAAGATAAAATTGTTATATTGTCTACACATATCGTTTCGGATGTGGAATATATTGCGGACACGATCCTGATGATGAAAGGGGGCAGGCTTCTTTTGCGGGGTTCTGTTGAGGAAGTAACCGATTCCATGCGGGATAAGGTCTGGAAATATGTGGTTGGAAGGGAAGATATTGATCGGATAAACGAGCGTTTTTGCGTGGCTAATCTGCACCATCTTGATGACGGAAATGTGGAAGTCCGCATTATCAGTGACAGGCAGCCTTTTGCGGATGCAGCTTTTGCGGAACCTACGCTGGAAGATTTATATCTGTACCATTTTCAAAATCAATAGGAGGATTTGGAGTATGAAAAAATTGATTCGCTTTGAGTTTTTGAAAGTATATAAAAAGAAGTCGTTTTTATGTGCGGTTGTGCTGATGATGATTGTGCTTGTTGTATTTCCGTGCCTTACGATCAGTGAAAACAACTGGATCGATGAGGAGGGCACGGAAATC
>CAMWJV010000069.1 GCA_947174665.1 uncultured Lachnospiraceae bacterium | reverse complement strand
GAGTTGGTGCCGTTAGCTGCCTTAACTGCCAGCTCGTTCATTCTCTGAAGCATGTCGTGCACTTCGGTAAGAGCACCTTCTGCTGTCTGCACTGCGGAAATACCGTCCTGAGCATTTGCGGAAGCCTGTGTCAGACCTCTGATCTGCTTTCTCATCTTCTCGGAAATAGCCAGACCTGCTGCATCATCTGCTGCACGGTTGATCTTGTAACCGGAAGAAAGCTTCTCAGTGGACTTTGCCTGAGCTGAAGAAGTCAAGCCAAGCATTCTGTTAGAGTTCATTGCTGTTAAGTTGTGTTGTACTACCATAGTATATTCCTCCTTGAATATATTTTACCGCATCCTTGCGGCCATTGTTTGCAACGGCAATGTCCGTGCCGGGCTCGCACTTCCCATTACATTCACTGCCCCGTTCCCGCACCGTCCGGTTGTGCGATACCGTTCGGTTTGAGAAGTAAGAAAGCTTTTTAGGTGCTTTTCTTGATAAGTATATCGGACTTATTTTTTATAACTTTATACTTGTTACAAATTTTTTTTAAATTTTTTTGGAATTATTCCGCACCATGCAGATTTATAGAAAACAGGCTGTTCAAGTTTGCTTGAAATTAAAAGAGCGGCGCAGCTTTGCTGCACCGCCCTTAATATCTCTGTTATTACTGAAGCAGGGAGAGTACGCCCTGATTTGCCTGGTTTGCCTGAGCCAGCATGGACTGACCTGCCTGAGCAAGGATATTGTTGTTGGAGTAAGAAACCATTTCATTAGCCATATCTGTATCACGGATAGCAGATTCAGCGCTGGTGGTGTTCTCAACAATGTTGTCCAGGTTGCTGATAGTATGCTCAAGTCTGTTCTGAATAGCACCCAGTTCGGAACGCTGTGCGGAAACCTTGGTGATAGCAGCCTTGATCCTCTCAACAGCATCCAATGCATTGCTGTCATTGCTTCCGTCCATTTTCAGCCCGTTAATGCCCAGTCCTTTTGAATTCAGAGACTGAAGATTCAGACTGATCTGATTGTTGCTGGTAGCATCAGCGCCTACATGGAGGGAAAGTGTCAGAGAGCCAACCTTGTCTCTCAAAGCATTTATTTCTTTAGGATCCAGCTTTGTCACATTGCCTACTGCATCATATACCTTGGGAGCATCCGCCTTAGCCCACACTGTTCCGATTGTACCGGACTTGCCTGCGTAGGAGGTGGTGAAATATCTATCCAAGTCATTGGCAGCAATCTTGTTGCCATGTGCATCATAGTATGCTGCAGATACCGACTTGCTCTCGCTGGCCTTAACCGTGGTTGCATTGAATACAACAGTGTTGGTGTAGTCGGTGTTAGCTGTTGCAGCCTTATTGTAACCGCCTACAGTGATGGTGCCGATGGTAACACCGGTCTTGTTGTAAATAGTAAAGGTTGCACTGGTAGCGGACAAAGAAGTCTGTGTAATGTCATACCTTGCTCCTGCCTCGCCGTTCAGGCTTGCAGCATAGGTGGTGGTTCCCTTCGCCGGAGTTTCCAGCGTTGTATCCCAGACGCTGTTAGCGGTAATGCTGATACCGGAATCTCTCAGTGCCTTGATCAGCGCGTTCTGGTCAGCCATGTTCTCGCCGTTTACGCTGGCTGCGGCAAAGGAAATCTTCATGCCGGTCACAGAGTCTGCCGTAAAGGTTGCGCTTCCCATGGAAGACTTGTCATAGTTCTTGTAGGAATAAGTCGTTCCCTTTGCAACACTTGTATCACCCTTCAACAGATAAGTCTCATTGAACTTGGTGGTCTCAGCTACACGGTCAATCTCCGTTGTCAGCTGGTCAACTTCCTGCTGGATAGCTGTGCGGTCGGATTCGGAATTGGTTCCGTTAGCAGCCTTAATAGCCAGCTCGTTCATTCTCTGGAGCATGTCATGCACTTCGGTAAGTGCACCTTCTGCTGTCTGCACTGCGGAGATACCGTCCTGTGCGTTTGCAGAAGCCTGTGTCAGACCTCTGATCTGCTTTCTCATTTTCTCGGAAATCGCCAGACCTGCCGCATCATCTGCTGCACGGTTGATCTTGTAACCGGAAGATAACTTCTCAGTGGATTTTGCCTGCTTCTTTGATGTAATTCCAAGCATCCTGTTAGAGTTCATCGCTAATAAATTGTGTTGTACTACCATTTTTCGTTCCTCCTTGAATTTACCAGCGTCCCTGCTGCTCTTATCTCCTTTTTCCGGTTCATTCCCTTGAAACCTTTATTGGCCAGCCTGTCTGACTGCCTGTCTGATAAATATATCGGCGGCTTTTTTTATTACTTAACCCCTGACAACAAAAAAACTGGCAAAATTCGCAAAAAAACCACGAACCTGCCAGTTTTCCGTTATTTCTCCATTATTTTTTATTGTCATAGAACTGTGATGATGCATAACCCGAGCCGCTCATACTCTTATAATAGTCAAAAGCCGCTTTAGAATTTTTGCGGTTCTGAGCAATGCCGCTCCGCTCCTTGCGGAAGTAATCCTCCACCTGCTTCTTGTTTCTGGCCTCCTGCGCCTGGATTGTGACGCTCTCCTCCGTGACTCTGGTGACAAGCTCCTGCAGACGCTTAATCTCTGCCGCGTATTTCTGCCGGTTGTTCTGCAGTTCCTGCTCAACATTCCGGTACAGAGTCTCAAAGCCGTTGTCCAAAGACATAAGTTCCTCAATCAGAGCACCCTTTTGGTCCACGTACTTGTCAAATTCCTCCAGATTCACATCCTGAGCCTGAAATATCTCCTGCTGGCACAGATTACATTCCTGAATCTTTGCCATGATCTCGAGTTTCCTTTCCAGACTTTCTTCCAGGACCTTCAGATAATTTTCTGTCATATACCCGCCGCCTTTACTGCCTGTTTGCTTCCATGACCTGCTTCCAGGTGTCACGCATGGAGTGAAGATGCTGATTAACCTCCTCCAGAATCTCCCTGTCCTTTTTTACGTTTGCCTGAGTCAGTCTCTGGCTGAGATAGGAATACACTCTTTCAAAATCCTGCGCAACCTCATAGTTCATATCCAAAGTCTGGCGGAAATAGTCAATGATGCGCTCCGTCTTGACAATATTGGTGTGTGCCTTTTGAATATCCTTCTGCTCTACCGCAACAATCGCAATATTACAGAATTTGATGGCCCCGTCATAGAGCATCAGGGTAAGCTCCGCGGGGGAAGCCGTCATGATCTTGCTGTTATTATATTGTGCATATGCGCCAGGTAACGCCATAATCGCACCCTGCCTTTCTTCAATGCAATCCATTGCATTGTATTCTATTACATTGCAATCCATTACAATTGCAATTCTCTACAGTTGTAATTTCCCGAATTTACTGACCGCCCAGCAGGCTCGTCACCGCACTGGAATTCTGCTGCATTTTCGCCATAGCGGTCTCCATTGCCGCAAACTTCTTATACCACTTGTCTTCGTAATCCGCCAGCTTCTTCTCCAAATCCTTAATCTTGGACTTGTAGTCATCATAATCGCTCTTCATCTTCTTGTCATCGTAGAAGCTTCCGAAACTCCTGTAGCCTTCCACAGACGAAGACTGCTTATTCATTTCGGTGTAAAGGCTCTGTGTCAGCTGCGAGAAGAAAGAGATTACTGCGTCAGGATCTGAAGCGATCATGCTCTTCAGCTTATCCTCATTTCCCGAAGAACTTGAATCATCCGGATCTCCGTCAATATGGTAAGCATTTCTCTCATTATCCGGCGCGGCAAAGTAATTCAGTGTTGAAATACCGAAGCTGGCCAGATACATCTTTCCGTGTCCCGAAACAGAGAAGCCCGACAGCATGATATTCCTCAGCGCAGAACCCACAGAATTCAGGCTGCCGTCTCTGCGAAGCAGGGAATCCTTGATCTTCTGCTCATATTTTTCGATTTCCGCCTCGGACATAGTACTCTTCTCATCATCGGAAAGAGGCTCATAGTCCTTTGCAGCATCCGCATTGTACAGCTTATCTATCTCATTGATGACTTCGTTGTATGTCTTCAGGAAGTCCTTGACCATGTTATAGATTCCGTCGGTATCCTGCTGCGTGGTAAGGGTAACGCTCTTGCCCGGCTCGGTTTCGTTCTGAGCGGTAATCGTCAGACCGTTGATCTCAAAGGAATTATTTGTGCTGGTATACAAGGCACCGTCCAATGTGATCATTGCATCCTGACCCTGAACAAATGCGGCACCCGCTTGGTTGGTTATATCATAATCATTGATTCCCTTATCAAGTCCCAGCGCTGTCAAAACGTCTGTCTTTGCTGTTTCGGCATAGCCGTCAAAATCATTATCACTGCCCTCAAATTTGACATTGCCCCGTACGGTAAATCTCTGCTGAATCGGGTCAAAAGCAGCATCCACGCCTGCATCCTTTAACTTAGCCACAAGATCATCGATGGTGTTAAAATGTCTGACACCGTTCTCATCCCTGGTATATGCCTCCAGGCTGATACCGATTTTCGTGCCGTCTGCCTTGGTAATGTTGAGCGTTCTCGTACCGGAAAATGTGCCCAAAGAGCTTTCCAGCTCCGGAGGAAAATCCATCAATTCGTCCAGCCTGGTAGAACCCCTGATCGCACCCTTATCTGTACCGTCCAACCACTGAGGACGATCGGTAGCTGTCTTAGTATCAGACGTCTTCAGCCCCAATTTCCACAGTGCCTCAGAGTCGCCGGTGATCATAAAATTACCTGCCGCACCGGACTCTTTTGCGCTTATATAAAACCTGTTCTGCTTTGTATCGAAGTTGGCATTTAAGCCCTCCGCCTTCAATTTGGTCAGCAGATCGGAAATAGTGGTCTGGGGAGTCAGGTCAATGACTACCTGGCTGCCGTCCGCCTTGTTCAGGGTCAGATTCTTTTTCTCGTCATATCCAATCTCCATCAGATCGCTCATCTGGGTCTTGGTAATGTCAATCTCTTTCCCATCCTTCCTGGACACCTTGTTGCCGGTCATATAGGCAGTCTTTGCCATACGATGAACTTCCAGAGTGTGCGCGCCGTTCACTGCGGTGTCGCTGGTAAGCACGCTTGCGATACCTTCGTTGGAGCTTTTGGTAACTTTCTTTGCGTAGCCGCTGCTGAAACGCAGATCGTTCAGCTTGGACTGCAGAGTCTTCAGCTTGTTGTTCAGCCCCTTCCAGATATCCTGCTTCCACTGCAGCTTGGTCTGGCTGTTTTTCGCGGTCTTAACCTTGGTGCTTCTCGCCTCCACCAGCTGCTGGATGACGCTCTCTGTATCCATGCCGGACATCAGTCCGCTCATTCTCATTGCCATTGTTTTCTCCTCCTTACTACTCAAATACCCAAATCATCCACGAAGAACGCTGCCTTTGCGTTCTTCCGTGCGGAACATAGATTTTCTTAATCGGCGTATTTTGCCGATTTAGGAAATCTTTCCGCACTATTATCGTTTCTCGTCCACCAGGATACCTGCCATATCCCATACTCTGGCTATCATGTCCAGAGTCTTCTCAGGGGGCAATTCCTTGACAACCTCCTTGGTATCCTTGTCAACAATCTTAATGGTTACACGATTTGTCGCCTCGTGTATACCGAAAATAGCCTCTGAATTTCCGATCTTCTTATTCAGCTGCTCCACAGCCTTCCGAATCTGCTCATTCGTAGCCTGCTGATTTTTTCCCTGCTGCTCACCGTTGCCTGTCTGTCCCTTTTCACCGGCATTCTCCACCACATTCGTGGTGTTGTCCACCTGTTCCGCCATATGCACACTGCTGTCTGCGCTTTCCGGTCTCTCTGTCTGCACAGGTGCCTGAGTCCTCTGTACTACACTTCCCTGTGCCTGTACTGTCATCATGCTTGAAATTGGTTCAATTCCCATTTTACCCACCTCCGTGTGAAATACTTATCTTTGCCGCTTTACGGTATTATACCTGATTAATGTATCGGCATATGTGTATGAAAAATTAACAGGGAAACGCAAATTTTTACGCTTCCCTGAAATCTTCTGCTCTTTACTTCCCCCACAGAGTTTTCAGTGCCTCCATGCCTTCCACGCTGACGGCAGCTCTGTTTGCCTCCTGAATCTGCAGATATACCTCCTTGCGGTATACCGGCACCTCCTTCGGCGCCGTGATTCCGATTTTCACCTGATCTCCTTTCACTTCAAGGATGGTGACCTCAATATTATTATTTATGATAAGAGCTTCATTCTTTTTTCTTGATAATGCCAGCATTTTACACACCTGCCTTTCCGGCCTGCAGAATTTCATAGACAGGGAACTTTACGGGGTAATCACTGCCCTCCACGATCACCTGGCACGCCTTATGCTCCTCAACATTGATAACGAAAGGTCCCTGCAGGTTGACGCTCATCTGAGTAAGGTCGCCGGGAATGGTAGCCGTCACCAGCACCAGAATATTGTCACCTGTCACGTTCCCTGCCGCTGCCAGCAATTCGTCATTTACCTCCGGGTCATAGTCCGGCTTCACAAGCAGGGGATCCATCACCGGCATGGCAAAAGCCGGCTCATCCAGGGACTGCATAAAACGAATTCCGACATTTGTCCCCCTCTCCTCATCGTGAAGCAGTGCAAACCTTTTCAATTCAGGGAAACCGATAATTCCGTTTTCAAAGGTAATGACCTTATCGTCCGAAATTTCAATTTCTCCGAAAATCTTTGTGTTAATCTTCATTGTTGTACCTGTTCCTTTCGTGATGATGTCTTTCTATCAATTCAAAATTCAGCCCCTGCCCATTCGCAAGAGGGGCCTGGCCACCTCTTTAAGCACCTCCGGTGCTTTCCGCTGCTTCGCAGCTTTTTTTGCTCATAACACGGGCATTCCCTCAGACCGCAGACTGCCCGTCAAATTCGTGCAAGCACAATTTGACGCTCACTTGCGGTCTGGCTGAATTTTTTTAAATAAAGTTCATCAATGTGGTCTGGCTGACCTTTCCTGTCGCCATCAGCGCCGCCTCATAAGTCAGTTCTGCGCTGGTCAGCTGTATTGCAACTTCCGTTATGTCAATATCCTCGTTTTCGCTCTTCAGAGTCTCAAAGGTAGTCTTCTGATTCTGAGTCCGGTTCTTGATCAGTTCAAGCTTACTGCTCCTGGTACCGCACTCAGTAATGCAGAGGTTTGCGTCACCCAGATACCCCTGGAAAGCAGTGATGCCTTCCTCGAACAGCTTCTGCTCCTTATTCTTCGCCAAAGTCAGGGCCTTTCCAAGAGCATCCACCTGATTCTGCAGAATCTTCTTATCCTCAGTGCCGTCCTCCATAGCCTCCAGCATCTTATTCATGCTTGTCTGCAGTGCCTCAAGATCCAGCACCTCCTGCATGGCATTCACCAGATCGTCCACTTCTCTGCCGATTCCGTGCTTGAAGCACTGATCTGCCGTGGAATTGACACGGATTGTCTGGTTGTAGCCCACATCATATTCAATGTCCTGACGATCTGCATTCACACTCAGGTAGGACTTGTTATAGACAATCTCCTTCTCCTCGTCACCCGGGTTGGACTTGCAGTAGAAATAGTGTTCCGGACGAAGGTCGCCCTTCTGCCAGTGATCTTTCTCATAGGTAACCCGGATTTCCGACTCGTTGGCCAGAGTTGTATCATCATCCTTGAGCGCCATCAACTCCTGATACCGATCTTCGCCCAGAAGGACTTCCCCTGTCTCGGGTATAAATACCACAGCATCTGCTTTGGCAGCAACATAATTATAAGGATCATCATAGGAATGCATGATCTCTATCTTATTCGCATTATCCGCACTCGCACTGGACCATGTCACCGTATCATAGACAATCTTACCGTCTGCGTCCGTCACGGGATTTCCAGCGTCATCCGTCTGCGCCTTCTGGAAGCTTATCTTCACGTTTCCCTCGAAATAGCAGTCATCATATGCAAGCCTGATACGGTGTACATCAACGGCTGAGATGTCATCCTCTATAATATCCTTCATTCCGGGATCGCCGTTCTCGCCCTCCGCATTAAAATTCGCGGAATTTAAGTCTGCCAGCTTCCCTATGTTAACCTTGGTAACGCTGTCGATAACGCTGTTGGTCAGCTGCTCGGTAATCTCATACTTTATGTTTTTCTCCGCTTCAAAGCTCAGGGGCGTATCCGTACGGTATCCGGTGAATACATATCTGCCCGCATAGTCCGCGTCGCCGGTAGCGTACACTTCCTCGCCGAGTTTCTTCAACTGCTCAAGAATGATCTGGCGGTCCTCAGTCTTCAAAGGGCCGTTGGCTCCCTTTGTACACAACGTGATCATATTCGTCGTGATCGCCGACAGATTCTTCAGCGCATCCTCCGTGACACTGAGCCAGCTCTCCGCATCGGGAATATTTTTGCTGTAATACTGGGTTATCTCCGTCACGCTGCTGCGCAGACGCAGAGCACGGATCGCCACCACCGGGTCGTCAGAAGGTCTGTTGATCTTCTTCTGGGTAGACATCTGAGTACTCAGCTTATCCTGATAAATCTTGTTGGTGTTGATGTTGGATAAGTTGTTCTTCTGCATGATCTTGTTTGTAATTCGCATATAATTCTCCTATTTTCGTCCTTAGACGCCGGTCTCTAAAATCAATCTGTCATATACTTCGGTCAAAACCTGAATCATCTTGGAAGCAAGATTGTAGCCATTCTGGTATTTCACAAGGTCAATAGCCTCTTCGTCCTCGTCCACGCCCGAGATAGAGATTCTCTGCGTGTCGATGGTTCCTGCTATATCCCTGTAACTCTGACTGAACGTGTTCGCCCGCTGGGCGTTAAGTGCCACATCAGAGAGTATGCACTGCAGGAACTCAGATGCCGAACAGCCTCTGTAACTCATCTTCTCCTTGTCGGTTGCAAGATCCCTCAGGTCCTTAAGAAGGTCGCTCTGCTCCACGCCGTCACCCTTGTCATATCTGTTGGCAAGACGGCTGGGATCCAGTTCCATAGCCGCAAGGATACTGAAATTCATGGCTGTCATCTGATAGTAGCTGTCATCACCCACGTTCACGGTAAGACTTACCTTACCAAGGATATCCTTCAGGACAGCTTCCTTGTCCTGTACAGAGCCTGCGTCCTTTATTTCCTGCCTTCTCGCCTCAACCTGCGCATCTACCATATTCAAAGCGTCCACAGACACCCCGTTCTTCCTGGCAATCTCGGCCTTTGTCTGTTCCAGAGCGGCCTTCCCCTCAGGGGTTCCGTCTAAAATCGCTTTCTTCGCATCTTCGATGGCCGCATCCCACTGATCTGCGTCCTTGAGATTTGCTTCCGCCTCGGCAAGCGCATTCGCTTTGTACTTGGCCTCCACCTCAGCCTGAGCTTCCTTCTCCGCCGCTTCTTCTATCTCCGCCTTTTCAGCTGCGGTCAACGTGATGGTGGGCTTATACTTATTTTCAATAGTCTGTTTGGCACGTTTATTTGCCTCCCCGTCGCTCAGGGTAGGATCGGCCGCCTTAAGATTCGCCGCAGTAGCCGTTACTTCAGCCTTCACATCCGGAGTAGCCATTTTATTGGCAAGCATCTCCGCAATCTTTGCATCCGTCTTCTCTGTCTGCTTTGCCTGCTTCGCGGCATCCACGGCATCTTTAAACTCCTGGGTCTGTACAGCGGCCTCATAAATCGGTTTTGCCGCCGCTTCCAGCACCATATTCTCAGGTGCCTGCTCATAAGCTTCCTGCAAAAGCTTACGCCCCTGCAGGAACAGATCATATCTGGTTCCTTCGGGGAACTCATACTGGGCATCCTCCGTTGCCTGATTCCCGGAAAACATCTTAATGCCCGGCTCGCCGTTGGAATCATAACCCGCAGTCACAATATCGTTAAACTTCTGGGCAAAGGTCCTGACCCACTCGTTCATCTGGTTCATGTAATAAGGAATGCCCTGATAATTCAGACTGGCTCCGATGGAAGCCGGCTTGCCTTCTCTGTCATTCGTCACCCTCTTGGGGTTCTTATCCTGACCGGAAAGTGTAAAGGTATAACTGTACACCTCTTTTCCGTTTTCGTCCAGTTCAATGTGATAGCTCCAGGAATCGTAATAAAACTCCTTATTGCCCAGGTTGATAATGCCGCCGCAGTCCGACAGGTTGCACTTATTCAAATCCTGCAGATAAGCCTTACCGACTTCGATGGTCACAATGTCATTGCCATCCTCGTCAACGCCTGTCTCGGTCACCATACCTGTAAAGTTCTCGCCGTTATTGCCGTCTCTCAGCTCCACAAGGCCCTTCAGAGCACCGCCCATAGCACCATTGTAAAGATTGAATTTCTGGCCGTCCTTCCAGTAGACATCATACAATCCGTCGATATCTGTCTGATTTACCTTTTCCCAGCTTTCTCTGGCAACACACTCCAGGCCGTTATATTCGCTGTCGTCCACCAGAGTCTGGCCGCCGGCGATCCTGATGATACAACGGTTTGCTCCCGTCACTCTGTCAGGGTTATTCGTATCCTTAACAGGTATCTCCTGCACGTCAACGTCCACAATTTCGGAAAGTTCATCCAAAAGCAGCGTCCTTCTGTCGCGCAGTTCATTTGCCTTGGCGCCTGTAAGCTCGATGGTATTGATCTGCTTGTTCAGGTTGGCAATCTCTCCCGCAAGGGAATTGATCTCGTCAATTTTCAGCTTGATTTCCTGGTTTACATCCTTCTGCAGTTTCTCGAGATTGCCTGCCAGACCGTTAAAATACTCGGTCAGCGCCCCTGCATAGCCCATGAACTGGGTCTTGGTGGTGGGATCGTCCGGATTTTTCAGAAGTTCCTGCATGCCCGTGATCATAAACTGGTCAAAAACAGTCTTGAATCCTGCATTCTTGCCATTGTCATCAAAATAAGTCTCAATCTGCTGCATATAGTACTGCTTCTGATTGTATTCGCCCACCTTCGCATTATTGTCCCAGTATCTTCCATCGTAGAACTCGTCCCTGATCCGCTCAATAGCCAGGGTTTCCACGCCCGCGCCCGCACAGCCGTATGTCTGAAACACCCTCAGTGCATTTGCGGCCTGCTGGGTCACTTTCTGCCTGCTGTAGCCTTCAGTCTGCACGTTGGCAATATTGTTGGCGGTGGTGTTCATGGCCGCGTTGTTTGCCAGCAAGCCTGTATATGCAATATTCAATCCAAAAAATTGTGAAGGCATTCTTTATCTCCTCTACATTCCTAACGTATTGATGATGTGCTCCAGCATTTCGCTGACTACGTTGATATAACGGCTCGCCGCATTGTAGGCGTTCTGGTACTTGATCATATTTGACAGTTCCTCGTCCGAGGACACACCCACCACCTGCTGCCTTGCGCTCTCGATACCCTCTACCGTAGTCTCCTGGTTGGTGTAAATACTCCTGAAAACCTTGCCGGAATTTCCCACCTGGGAAACCAGGTCCGTATAGTAATCCACAAACGTGGTCTGCTTCTTAACATTCGGATTCAGCGTGTAGATTTCCTCCGTGAAGGCATTCTTCAACGCCTCCGCCGTTTTGATGTCCTCCGAACCATCCTCAAGCCTGAAGCCCAGCATGGACGGTTCCTGCATCAGTTCCTGATTGATCCGCAGATTGCCGATGGTGTACAGGGAAGCTGTTCCGGGGCCTTCCTCTTCCTCATAAAGCCAGAAGTCAACATCATCCTTTTTTTCCGTTTGTACATTACCGTCCTCATCCGTATAAGTGTAAGTCACACTTCCGCTGACCTTGCGGTACCCTTCCGTGGTAATCTTTTCGAAAAGCTGAAGGGGACTGCCGTCCTTCGCCCGCATGTAACCGCCCGGCTCATCGATCCAGAACTTTGTACCTTCATCCAGCTGTGTGCCGTCCGCCAGCGTGACACTCGTCACCGTGCGTGTAGCTTCTTCCATGGAAGTTCCATCCTGGAAAGTATGAGACACTCCGCTCTCGCTGCCGCCCACAGACTGTACTCCTGCCGCATCTGCCAGAATACTGTTTACCTTAGTCACAATATTGTGAATCAACTGGTCAAATTCCGCCTGCACGTTCATGAGTACTGACTGAGATACAAAATTATTATAATATTTCGCCCCATTGCCTTCAGGATTCTTGAAGTACTCCTCTTCATCATCAAGTTTCAGCGCATCCAGCTTATTCTGACTGCAGAAGTTTACATCCATGTCCGTATAGTCCGCCCGGTGGTCGCCCCTCGCCAGGAGCATCGCCTTCAGGCCACCGATGTCCGTGTTCAGATCTGAAGAAATTTCCCTATTCAGATCGAAGACCTCCGCACCGTCAATATTGTATTCCCTGGTGCCGTCATCCAGGTCCCGATAGGTAGCGTTAAAAGGCCAGAACGGTGTGTAAAAGCCTGTGACAGGATCCACGTCCAGTGCCATCTCGTAACAGGTTTCACCCTTTACAAAATCAACGCCCTCTATCTGAACGGAAACAGCTCCGTACAAATCTTCCTTAAAGGATATACTGGCCATTTCAGACAGTTCATCCAGTATCTGATCCCGGGCATCTCTCAAATCGTTGGCCTGCTCAATTCCGCCCGCTTCAATCGCCCTGATCTTATCATTCAGAGCAAGAATCTGTTTTCCGTATTTGTTAATCTTATCCACCTGGTTCCTGATCTGCACATTCAGGTTGTCCTGATAGGAGCTGAGGCCCTCATAGACTGCGGAAGCGCGGCTCACAAGCTCAGACGCCTTCTGCACCAGCAGTCCCTGTGTCACAGAACTTGCAGGGTCCTTTGCCAGCTCCTGTATGGATGTCCAGAAGTCCTCGATGGTGGTCTGGAATGCCTCGCCGTTCATTTCTCCCAGCTGGCTTTCCACCTCCTCCAAAACCTCGGTGGATACTTCATAAAACATACTGCGCCCTGATTCCTTGCGGTATGTCTTATCCAAAAAATAATCTCTGATATGTTTTACTCTGGAATATTCGACACCCAGACCGGTCTGCTTGTTATTTACAGCCTTGGGGTTCACTTGGAGTGTAACATAGTTCCTGGCTGACAGCTGTACCTGCTGTCTCGTATAGCCGACGGTATCTATATTAGAAAGATTATGCGCTGTTGTGTTCAGCGCATTTTGACTGTTCTGTAATCCGGATGCTCCTATATATAAGTTACCCATCAATGGCATAAATATCACCTCTGCTACTGCTTGGCATCAAATCTTCCGCTGGCAATACCCATGGTATCACCTGTGTTATATGCGTTTTTAGTGTAATTCGCCGTCTCCGGCGCCGCACTGGACGCCTGCAGCAGACTCATCTCAAACTCCACCATTTCCAACGCATTTGCCAACAGTTCTCTGTTTTGTTCGTTGGTCCGTCGCAATTCATGTACTGCGCGCTGCAATCTGTCATGGGCCGCTGCAAGCCTCTGTTGTTCTTCAGGCCTGGCCGCCAGCATCTCAATCAGATTTGCAAGCTTTAAAGTTGCAACATCCTTGTTCAATACATTGGCGATATCCGCGGTAATCTCAACCCGTTTCTTTTCCAGCTGGTTGATCCCGCCTACCGATTCCTGTTCATCATCCGTGATTTTCTGTAATTCCTCCAGATTACCGCTTACGATAATCGGTTTCTTTTTCTGAGACAGGCTCAGAAGTCCCTCATATTCAATGCATTCCTGTTCAAGTACCTCTATCAGGTTCTCCATTAAACTGGCCACGGGACTTCCTACCTCATTTCCTCATACTTTTTAAGCAATTTCTCCGCGAAAGCCGCATTATCCACGCTGTACTTTCCGCTCTGCACCTGAGCCTTGATAGGAGCCGTCAGCTCTTCTCTGACATCAGGCGTACCTGCCAGCGCCGCCTTAGCCGCCTGGATCTCTTTCCCGAGACTGCTGATCTGCAGCTGGTCTGTATGCGATGTTCCGCTTGCTTTCTGTACCTGATTTACCTTCTTGTTGCTGTAAACCTGCTGTACCTGGGTATATGCCTCAATACGCATCGTGGTTCCCTCCTCTTGCTGATTTCTATAATGATTATCGGCAGAGTGGGAAAATACTTTAGTCCAAACTCATATAATTTCCTTAATACTTTTTTCTAACAGCCTCCTGGCTATCATAACCTGATGTCCGCAGCCCTTGCATTTAATCCGGAAGTCCGCGCCCACCCGAAGCACCTCCCACTCTCTGCTGCCACAGGGATGCTGCTTTTTTAATTTTAATGTGTCCCCGATATTGATTTCCATTTTCAGCCTCACTTATAATTTCGTATTAATTCAACCATGCCATTCATAAATCTTGACAATAGAAAGCCTGCTTTCTATTGTATGACCGGAATATACACTTCCAGCAACAATAAAAAATATTGCCGGCAATTCTGCATGGCTGAACTGTTACATGTTTCCTGCCAGGAAATCCTTCACCACTCCGAAAAACTCCCGCAGCAGATTATTGGGCGCCATCCACGCCACTGAGCCCGCCGACAATCCTTCCGCCTGATATCCCTGCTTCTCCGCAATTTTTACGGCGCGGAACACGTGAAAATTGTTTGTAACGATCACCGTTCTGCTGTTCTCCTTATCAAAAAATTCAGCGCTGAAAGCAAGATTCTCCCGGGTATTCGTCGATTTATCCTCCATCAAAATACGTTCTTCTTCAATACCTGCATCCATGAGGTACTGCCGCATGCCCGCTGCTTCGGATATGACCTCATCAGGCCCCTGCCCGCCGGAGACGATTACTATCGTATTCGGATTTTCCTTCAGATATTCCACCGCCCTGTCAAGCCTTCTGCGCAGCACCTCACTGGGACCATGGGCTTTCCACTGGGCCCCCAGCACGATACAATAATCCGCTCCGGGCCGGGCATTCCCGCTGAATCCTGACAGGATCAGCCCCTCCACCACGACAAACAGGAGCAGTCCCGCGCAAAAACCCACCGTCACAATGCCTTTCAGCCACTTCGGCAGAGACTCCACAAATTTTCTGCGGCTCAGGACAAAGCCGATCAGAAGGAAAAACGCTCCCAGCCCTCCCCATACCAGGAAAAATTTTGTTCCGAATCCGTTCAGTCCGATAGAAACGCAGTATACAACGCAGGCTATGCCCAACGCCCCGAAAATAACCGGTCCGATAGGAATACGCTTTTTCTCCTTCCCCCGCTCTTCCAGGTAAATGACTCTTTTGCTCTTATTAAAAGGAATTAATTTTTCTTCTGTTTTTTTCATGAGCATATTCTACCACAGATCATACCTGTCCCTCAATAGCTGCGGCGCAGTGTTTTCTTAAGATTTTCTGACTTTTTCCCAACAATCATGTAAAAACGTGATATAATAGCCGCAGAGGAAAAGTAAGCGGCTCCGAAGGAGACATTTACTTTTCCTGCGGTATTAACGAGCAAGCGTCCGATGAAATCGGACAAAGAGCGCGGCAGCGCGGGCTTGCGAGTTTAGAGAACAGGCCGCAGAGGATAACAGGAGGTAGATTATGGAAGACTATGGAAATGCAATCAGCGAACTGAAGGACATTGTCCAAAAATATGACAACATTGTCTTTTTTGGCGGAGCCGGCGTCTCAACCGAGAGCGGTATACCGGATTTCAGAAGCGTAGACGGACTCTACAATCAGCAATATGACTACCCGCCGGAAACAATTCTGAGCCACACTTTTTACCGCAGGAACCCGGCGGAATTTTATCGTTTTTACCGAAACAAGATGCTGTTTACGGACGCAAAGCCAAATGCCGCTCACCTCAAGCTGGCTGAGCTGGAGCAGCAGGGAAAGGTGCGCGCAGTCATCACCCAGAATATTGACGGTCTGCATCAGGCGGCGGGGAGTAAGGTAGTTCTGGAACTTCACGGTTCCGTGCTCAGAAATTACTGTGAAAGCTGCGGACAATTTCACGGAATGGAGTATATTCTCCGCTCCGAAGGCGTACCGAAATGCGAAAAATGCGGCGGCCCCGTCAAGCCGGACGTGGTACTGTATGAGGAAGGGCTGGACCAGAATACCATCAGCGAAGCCATACACTATATCCAGGATGCGGATGTATTGATCATCGGCGGCACATCCCTGGCCGTTTACCCCGCTGCAGGATTGATCGATTATTTCAAGGGCGACAGGCTGGTAGTCATCAATAAAGCATCCACGCCCAGGGACAGTTACGCGGATCTGCTGATACAGGCCCCCATCGGAGAGGTGTTTTCCCAAATATGATCCGGAAGCATTCTGCTTCATTAACATAAGAAATATAGGAGAAGCACTGATCACACAGCGCTTCTCCTCCCACAATTCCTTATTTCTCCTGAATATTTTTTTTAATTTTCAAAATATTCTGACCGTCTTTATACTCATAAGAAACGTCATCCATCGTCTTTTTCACCATATAAATCCCCAGGCCGCCGATATCCCGCTCCTCGGCGGAAAGCGTGATGTCAGGGTCTGCTTTGGCAAGCGGATCATACCGGACACCTTTGTCAATGAATGTGATCACTACCGCAAGCGGATCTTCCGTCACCTCAACGCGTACGGTCGCGCTGCCGATTTCAGGATTGTATGCGTAATATGCGATATTGCTGAAAAGCTCGTCAATTGCGATGTCAACCTGCATCTGCGTCTTCATGGGACATTCGAGCTGTTCTAACTGTTCATCAATGAATGCAGTTACCTTAGGTATGCTCTCAATTGTCGCATCAATTACCAGTTCCTTCATTTTCATTCCCCTTTCGTTATCAATATTCCAAACTCTTCAGATTTCAATTCATTTTCTTTTACATTCAGTGTTTCCGGCTGCCTCCCCCTGTTTATGTTATCGTCTTTGTTTTCTGTCCTAATTCATGGATTCTTCAAGAAAATGCATGATCAGGTCAACCATGCCGGGCGCCGGCGTACTCACCAACAGTTCCAGGGCATCTTCCAGACCGGGGCCATTTTTCCTCATGGCTCTCTCCAACAGATCCATGCACCGGGTAATGTCCTCCGGCCGCAGCCCGGCAAGGTTGCAGCGGCGGCCGCCATACTTTATGCCCACCTCATCGGTCCGCTGGCCGCCCAGGCTGGACGCCTTTTCAGCGGTAGCTTTTATATCGTGGGTGTGACCCAGCTGGTTCATCACGCCGGGGCGGTCTGACTCCAGCCCCATAAGTATAGCGCCGACGTTTTCGGTGTCGCCCTCTTTGTACATGGAATAGAAGTGGCC
>CAMWJV010000068.1 GCA_947174665.1 uncultured Lachnospiraceae bacterium | reverse complement strand
GCAGGGCTGCACCATCGAGGGAGAGCATGAGCACAGCTACTGTGACGTGTATGGCTGTACCATCGAGAGAGAGCATGAGCACAGCTACTGTGATGAGCACGGCTGTACCATCGAGGGAGATCATGTGCATGGTTCCTGCGGGATTGCGGGCTGTACACGGGCAGGAGAGCACAGCCATAGCGGAGGCAGCCATAATTCCGGGCATGGCGGACATCATTCCGGAAACAGCAGAGGCCATCACTAACATATTTAAAATGAATGCGTGAGATTAAGAGTCTGGCATTGGGAATGTCATAGGGGTGGCATTTATTTGCCTGACTCTTTTTGTTTCAGGAAAAGGAGATTATGTATGACAGACATTATTGTGATCGGTGCGGGAGTCACGGGATGCGGAATCGCCAGGGAGCTGGCGCGTTACGACTGGAAAGTAACTGTGCTTGAGAGAGCTTCCGACGTATGTGAGGGCACTTCAAAGGCCAACAGCGGTATTGCTCATGCCGGATTTGACGCCTTTCCCGGCACCATGAAGGCAAAACTGAATGTGGAGGGAAACAGGATGATGGAGGCTCTTTCCAAAGAGCTGGATTTTCCCTTCAGGAGAAACGGTTCCCTGGTGCTGTGCTTCGACGAGGAGGACAGACCGAAGCTTCAGAAGCTTTTGGAGCAGGGGCAAAAAAACGGTGTGAAGGAGCTCAGGATCATTGAGAGGGAGGAGCTTAAGGGGCTTGAGCCTAACATTTCCGACAATGCAGTGGCAGCTCTGTATGCGCCCACGGGCGGCATTGTCTGCCCCTTTAACCTCACCATAGCCCTGGCGGAAAATGCGGCGGTAAACGGGGTAGAATTCAGGCTGAATACTGAGGTGCAGAAGATTGAAAAGATACCTGAGGGCTACCGCGTTATCACGAATCAGGGGGTGCTGGAGAGCAGGGTAGTCATCAACGCCGCAGGCGTCTACGCAGACCGCTTTCACAACATGGTCAGTGAGAAAAAGATTCGGATCATCCCCAGAAAAGGCGAGTACTGCCTGATGGATAAGAAGGTGGGAAATTTTGTCACCAGGACAATTTTCCAGCTGCCCACCAAATACGGCAAGGGCGTGCTGGTGACGCCTACGGTTCACGGTAATCTGCTGGCAGGACCTACGGCGGTGGATATAGACGATTATGAAGGAGTGAATACTACAAGATCGGGCATGGAAGACCTGATGAAGAGGGCGGGTCTAAGCGTGGAGGGACTTCCTTCCAGGCAGGTCATTACATCCTTTGCCGGACTCCGTGCCCATGCGGTCACGGAGAATGAGGATTTTATCATCGGGCAGGCTGAGGATGCTCCCGGCTTCTTTGATGCGGCAGGGATTGAGTCCCCGGGTCTGACCTGTGCACCTGCTCTGGGCAGATATCTGACAGCCCTGGTGCTGGAGTATCTGCCTGCTGCAGAGAAGAAGTACTTCGTTGCCGAAAGAAAGGGAATCCCCAGCATGGCGCTTGCCGGTCCGGAGGAGAGAAAGCGGCTGATACAGGAAAATCCCCTTTATGCCGATGTTGTGTGCCGCTGCGAGCTGGTGACGGAGGGTGAGATCATGGATGCCATCCACAGGCCGCTGGGAGCAACTACCCTGGACGGTGTAAAGCGCCGCACCAGAGCCGGTATGGGACGCTGCCAGGCGGGCTTCTGTTCACCCAGGACAGTCGAGATACTGGCCAGAGAGCTTGGAAAGGATATGGCGGAAATCGGCAAGAATGACGAAGGCAGCGAGTTCCTTACAGGCTACAACAAAGACGGGATTGTATGATCGGACGGTTTGACGGGCGGAATGGCCGGAACCGCATGGCAGGATTGCGAGATCGGATTGTAGATGAAGGAACACAATGGAGCGCGGCAGCGCGATAGAGAAATGAGGTTAAAATGAAAAAAGAGCTTGTAATTATCGGAGGGGGTCCCGCAGGACTTGCGGCGGCTATCGCGGCAAAGGAGAACGGCGTGGACGACCTGGTGATCATAGAGAGAGACGGAAGGCTGGGAGGAATTCTGAACCAGTGTATACATAACGGTTTCGGCCTGCATACCTTCAAGGAGGAACTGACAGGCCCTGAGTATGCCGGAAGATATATTGATAAAGTACTGGAGCTTGGCATTCCATACAAACTGAACACTATGGTGGTTGACCTGACACAAGTGTCAGAAGGCGCAGATGCAGAAAGCGGTAATGAGAAGGCGGATGAGGCGGCATGCCGTGTCCAAAGCGGCTCCAAGCTGGTGACCGTGATGAATCGGCAGGAAGGACTGTACACCATTGAGGCGAAGGCGGTCATCCTGGCCATGGGATGTCGTGAGCGGTCCAGAGGAGCGCTGAACATTCCGGGATATCGGCCTGCAGGCATTTACTCCGCGGGGACAGCTCAGCGGTATGTAAACATGGAGGGCAGGATGCCCGGCAAAGAGGTGGTCATACTGGGCTCCGGTGATATCGGGCTCATCATGGCCCGCCGTATGACGCTGGAGGGAGCAAAGGTGAAGCTGGTGGCTGAGCTGATGCCTTATTCCGGCGGCTTGAAGAGGAATATTGTACAATGCCTGGATGACTTTGGCATTCCCCTGAAGCTTAGCCATACGGTGGTTGACATCAAGGGAAAAGAAAGAGTGGAAGCTGTGGTTGTGGCTCAGGTGGATGAACGCTCCACGCCAATCCCCGGCACCGAGGAGGAGATTACCTGCGACACCCTGCTCTTGTCCTGTGGACTGATTCCTGAAAATGAGCTGTCGGGAAATTTAGGGGTGGAGATGAACCCTGTCACCAACGGCCCCAGAGTTAACGAGAGCCTGGAGACAGATAAGCAGGGCGTATTTGCATGTGGCAATGTGCTGCATGTACATGATCTGGTGGACTATGTATCGGAGGAGGCCACCCAGGCGGGAAAATGTGCGGCGGCATATCTGCAGGGCAGATTGTCGGCCGGCGAAACTGCGGAACCGGGGAAGGCCGGGAAGCAGATTCCCATCAGGGCCGTGGACGGAGTTCGCTATACGGTTCCGGCTTCCCTGGATCCTCACAGAATGGAGGAAACCCAGGTGGTGCGCTTCCGTGTGGGAAATGTGTACAGAGATGCGGCAGTGGAGGTTTCCTTTAACGGGAAAGTGGTGAGCAGCCGGAAGAAAAAGGCGCTTGCTCCCGGCGAGATGGAGCAGGTTATTTTGAAAAAAACGGATTTGGAGCAGTTTGAAGGGCTGGAGGAAATCACGTTTGCCATCCGCCGGAGTTGAGGCACCGGGCGGTTGGACAGCAATGACCGCAGACGGATTGACCGTGGCAGGATTAGTGTTACAAAGTACCAAATATTGATATTAGTGCCCGCCGGAGGCGGGTATGGGGGTGTAAAAATGGAAAAGAAAGAATTTGTCTGCATAGGATGCCCATTGGGGTGCAATGTGACCGTGGAGGCAGAAGGAAAGGAAATAAAGAGTATTACGGGAAATACCTGTCCCAGAGGAGCGGACTACGTGACCAAAGAGTTGACAGATCCCAGACGTATCGTCACCAGTCTGGTGCGGGTCAGCGGCGGGGAGCTTCCCGTTGTCTCCGTAAAGACTGCGGCGGATATTCCCAAGGATAAAATCGGGGATTGCATCAAGGTGCTGAAGGAGATTGAACTGCGTGCACCTGTCCGCATAGGGGATGTGGTGGCGGAGAACGTGTGCGGCAGCGGCGTGAATGTCATTGCCACCAGACATGTGGCAGCAGTATAGTGAAGCCGCTGGAAGCTGTATAGTGCCCTGCTGCCACAGATTGCAGCAGCAGGGGACATCAGCGTCATTCGTGTTATGCCTGTGCCGCTTCTTCCTGCAGCTTTTTCAGAGCCAGGTGGATATGCTCCGAATTGAAGGGTTTGGTAACGTACCCGGAAGCCTTGTATTGAATCGCAGTTTGAATAGAAGCTTCGGAATTGTCGGCTGTCACCATAATAACCTTTACGGCAGGATATTTTTCTTTTACCTGTTTCAAAATATCCAGGCCGTTTTCATCCGGAAAATGAATGTCCAGAAATAAAACCTGAGGAATACTTTTGCTCATGGCTGCCCACAGCTCCGTGCTGTTTTCGGCGCTCCCTATGCAGCGGTATCCTTCTTTTTCCAGCATCTCTTTCATGCATGAGCGGAGGAACTCCGCGTCATCGCAGATCATGAAGGTTTCTTTACCCACTCTGTCAAGCAGCTCATCCGTAGTGACATGAAAGAAATCTGCCAGAGCGCAGAGCATTGTGATGTCCGGCAGGGTACTTCCTGTTTCCCACTTGGATACTGCGCCCACTGTGACACCCATTTCGGCGGCGAGAGTCTCCTGTGTAATATTCATTTTTTTGCGCAATACATAAATCTGTTTTCCGATATTCATGTAAAATGCCTCCTTTTTGTTTGTCAGGGCCCTATGTGCTCATTATAGCGAATGAGGCCGGAAGGCACAATGGAGCTTTGAGCAAGAAATTTTCCTGCCGGGAAAGATCAGTTACGGATAAGACAGGAATTATCAGGGGCAGACGGAACTTATGCGCTGCCTTTCCCTTGTCTAAATAATATGAACTTAAAATAAGTCCACTTTGGACATTATGGCACATTTACAACATGAGCAGACACATGGAAAACTGTGATTTAATGGAGCGAGTACATTAAGAAATTGCTTGCGTACCGTAGGAAGATATGGTATATTAGAGATAGAAAAGGAGCAACCGCCCACAAAGTGGTTGACCTCCGATTAGACTGTGATAAGCCTACCCGACTGCCAAGTACAAGGTAGGCTTATTATTTTCGTATATTTTTGTTTCAGCTGTTTTTCATTCCATCCTTATCAAATACATATTAAGGGTTTCATAAGTCATAGAATCTCTTCGTCTGCGCCCACTGTGACACCTATTCGGCGGCGAGAGTCTCCTGTGTAATATTCAATTTTTGCGAAATGCAGAAATCTGTTTTCTGATATTCATGCCTGAATATCTTTCCTGCAATATTTCACATAAGCCGTGACCACACCGGCCACGCAAAACACAAAACCGACAGCTGTCATCGGACCGTCCAGGCTGCCGCTTGCAACAATATCCGCACCGTCTGAATAACCGAAAGGCGTAATATATTTCACAAATTCGGCAGATTCCGATATGTTTGCCACCAGGTTCAGAAAGTACATTACGACGGCAATTCCCAGTCCCACACCAACACTGCCTTTCTTCATAAAAGCAGATACGCCAAAGCATATACCGGCCAATTCAAGCTGCATAAGAAAATAGGCGAGATGCATAAGATTTAGTTCTTTCCATAAAACCTTCTCGCCGATGGCGGTAATGGAACCCACAGAGAGCACGTAAATGATCAGGTTCATGGAAACAATCTGCATAAACACCGCAAGCAGCTTCTCTGTGATGATCTGCACACGGCTGACGGGATGTGTCAGCAAAAATTCCGCCGTTCGGCCATTTTCCTCCTTGCTTAAGATACTGACTGCGCAGAGAGAGGCAAAAAAAGCTCCCCCTAAGCCCAGTATATTGCCGCACTCAACAGCATAAAAACCGATCAAGGTGCCGAAATTCAGTCTGTCCATACCGAATGCGGCGGTGAAAGCGCCCATGGAAGAAAACATATCACCAATGTTCCCCATTTGCTCCTTCATCTCCGGATACAGGAATATGCAGACCGCCAGAAGCACTCCTATGGCTCCTGTCCAGATGATAAATGAAATCTTTCCCTGCCGCAGCTCATGCTTTATCAGTGTCATGCTTTATCACCGTCCTTTTCATAATAGTGCATGAATATTTCCTCCAAGTCCGGCTCCGACACGAACAGATCGGAAACCCGGCCTGCAGCTAAAACCTGAAGCAGAGAATTCATATCTCCGCTGTATAGGAAGCTTACCGCGTCCTCGCTGTCCGCCCTGTCACGGATGCCCTCAAGTCCGTCCAGTGCCACGCTGCCGTGAACAGTAATCCGTCTGGCGCTGGTCTGAGAGAGCGAATCCACACTGTCACAGGCGATGATTCTTCCTTCTCTGATAATGGCGGCCCGGGTACAATTACGCTGAATCTCCGACAAAATATGGCTGGACAGGAACACTGTAGTACCGGCTCTGTTTCGCTCCCGCAGAATATCAAAAAACTCCTTCTGCATTAACGGGTCAAGACCGCTGGTGGGCTCGTCCAGGATCAGCAGTTTCGGATCATGCTGCAAAGCGCAGACAATGGCTGCTTTCTTGCGATTGCCGAAGGAAAGCTCCTCCACCTTACGGGTGACATCCAGCTGCAGCCGCCGGCAGAGCAGACTTGATGTCTCCCTGCAATCCTGTTTTCTCATATCGGCGGACAGCTTCAGCACATCTTTCACCCGCATTCCGGGATAGAATACCGCTTCGGAGGGCAGATAACCAACCCCGGCAAGAATTTTTTCCCTGTCCTTTACAATATCCAGTCCCAGCACAGAGGCGCTGCCTGAGGTGGGGGCAATGAGTCCCAGCAGAGTGCGGATGGTAGTGGACTTGCCCGCTCCGTTGGGGCCGATGAAGCCAAAGAACTCGCCCTCCGCAACAGAAAGGTTCAGCTGTTCTACACCACGGGCTTTTCCGTAATATTTCGTCAGGTTCTCAATTTTGATCGCGTCCATTTTCTCACTCCTTCCGGCGGTATACGCTTTTCCAAAAGTCTATCAGCTTGCTGAAATCTTCCCTCATTTGCTCAAAATCCACGTCTCCGCGCTGCACCATCTCCCAGAGATACCCCTCTGATGCCCAGTACATTTCCCGGTACATCATGGGAATATCCAATCCGGGGATAAATTGTTCCGAATCAAAGTTCAGCCGCGCCTTATCTGCCTTAAAGTTGAAATATCTGTGGTAGCTTTCCTGGATGGCGGCGCTGATGACAGGGTCCTTTTCATAGAAAGCCTTGATGGTAAAGCTTCCCATGTCAGGATACAGGCGGAGGATCTCCATCTTGGCCTGCATCCCGCGTTCCATGCTCTCGAACAATTCGCTCTGACTGTAGCATTCATATTTGGTCAAAAATTCTATCGTAGTTTCTGCACATTTGTCCCACAGGAACAGGTACAGTTCCATTTTGTTATGAAAATAGTGAAACAACAGAGACTTACTGATTCCGGCAGCTTCCGCAATTTCACTCATGGGGCTGTTCTTGTAAGAATTTTGGGAAAATACATGGTATCCCGCGTTTATGATTGCCTTTTGTTTTTCTTCGGGCAAAGAAAAAAATTTTTCATTCATAGTGTGCCTCCGGTCAACTATATGATAAATCCGTTGACCGATTTTGAGAAGACCCGAATAATTAGATTGAGGTAAAGGGGTAATTGTGGTACAATTTACCCAACTGTTAAGTTATGTCAAAGAGAGACCCGGGGTGTAAATATGAAACAGAAGACAGATTTTTCTGCTGTAACCGCCTGTGGCGAATGCTGTACCGGCTGCCCCAAAAAACTGGAGGGCTTATGTAAGGGCTGCATTGAGGCAGACGGCTATGTTCCGGAATGGGCTGAATCCGGAAGATGTAAAGTGCATGCATGTGCAAGAGAGCATAATGCGCAATTTTGCGGTATATGCAGCGAGTTCCCCTGTGAGCGGCTGACTTCTGTCATTCACTGGAATCCGGATATCGTAGAACATTTAAGTGCGCTTGCAAGGCAATATCATGAGCAGGAAGGCTAACTGTTACTTAAAATTCAGAGGAGGAAAATATCATGCAAAAGTATATCATGGCATTAGACCAGGGAACCACCAGTTCCCGCTGCATCCTGTTTGACAGGACGGGAAATATCTGTTCCATGTCCCAGAAGGAGTTTACACAGATATATCCCCAGCCCGGCTGGGTGGAGCACAATCCCAGGGAGATATGGTCGTCCCAGCTGGCGGTAGCTACGGAGAGTATGGCAGTGGTAGGAGCCACCCATGAGAACATTGCGGCCATCGGAATCACCAACCAGAGAGAGACAACAATTCTCTGGGACAGGCACACGGGAGAGCCGGTTTACAATGCCATTGTGTGGCAGTGCCGCAGAACCTCCGATATGATCGAAGAGTTGAAGACAGACGGATTTGACAAAAAGATCAGGGAGAAGACCGGTCTGGTTCCCGATGCCTATTTCAGCGCATCCAAGATCGCATGGATTTTGCGGAATGTGCCGGGGGCAAGGGAGAAGGCCGAGGCGGGAGACTTACTCTTCGGTACGGTGGATACCTGGCTCATCTGGAACCTGACCAAGGGGGCGGTTCATGTCACGGATTACACTAACGCCTCCAGAACCATGCTCTTTGACATTCACAGGCTTTGCTGGGATGAAGAGATCATGGAGAGGTTCGGGATTCCGGCCTGCATACTGCCGGATGTAAAGCCCTCCGGCTGCGTATTCGGACATACGGACAGTTCCGTGTTGGGCGGCGAGATTCCCATCGCGGGCGCTGCGGGAGACCAGCAGGCGGCTCTGTTCGGCCAGTGTTGTTTTGAGCAGGGCGAGGTGAAGAATACATACGGAACCGGATGCTTTCTGTTGATGAATACGGGCAGAGAAGCCATCGTATCCAAGTCAGGGCTGCTGACAACCATTGCGGCAGGCACTTCCGAAGAGGCGGAGTATGCTCTGGAGGGCAGCGTGTTTGTGGCGGGAGCAGGTGTCCAGTGGCTGCGGGACGGTATGCGTATGATCAAGAGCGCGGGACAGTCTCAGGAGTACTGTGAGGCGGTGGAGGATACCGCGGGAGTCTATGTTGTTCCGGCTTTTGCCGGACTGGGGGCGCCATACTGGAACCAGTATGCAAGAGGCACCGTGGTGGGAATTACAAGAGGCTGCACCAAGGAACACTTTATCCGCGCTACACTGGAATCCATTGCTTACCAGACCTCGGATGTGCTGCGGGCCATGGAACAGGACAGCGGGATGTGTTTAAAGAGTCTGAAGGTGGACGGTGGCGCAAGCGCTAACGATTTCCTGATGCAGTTCCAGGCGGATATTGTGAATACGGCGGTTCACAGGCCGAAATGTATCGAGACCACGGCGCTGGGAGCGGCTTATCTGGCCGGACTTGCGGTGGGCTATTGGAAGGATAAAGAGGAAATAAAAGAGAACTGGCAGATCGGCCGGGTGTTTGAAGCCGGTATGGAGGCGGAAAAGAGGGAGAAGCTGCTGAAGGGCTGGGAAAAGGCTGTAAAGTGTGCACTGGTGTGGGCACAGGATGAAAAGATTTTCTAAGGCGGATAGTACCCCGTCAAAGAAAATCTAGGTTTCATCCGTGAAAAGATTTTCTAAGGCAGCGCTTTTTCAAAGGAGATCAACAATGTGAGGTGTAATTATGTTAGTACAGAAATACAGGGATATGCTGTCTGGGAAATCGGTTATCAGACAGCTTGCGGAATTTGCAACGGAGAGGGGAAAGGAAATCGGGTATGAGAATGTCTTCGACTATAGTCTGGGCAATCCCTCCGTTCCCGTTCCTCAGGAATTTACCGACAAGATGATTGAACTGCTTACTACAAGAGAGAGCGGCGAGCTTCACGGCTACAGTCCCAACTTAGGGATCACCGGCGTCAGGGAGGCTGTGGCGGCGTCCCTGGAAAAGAGATTCGGGCTGCCCTACCGAAAAGAGCATATTTTTATGGCCTCCGGTGCCGCGGGAGCTCTGGCCCATGCTTTTCGGCTGGTGACGGAGCCGGGGGACGAGATTTTGACCTTTGCACCTTTTTTCCCTGAGTACCATCCTTATGTGGATTTAACGGGAGCGGTGCTGAAGGTAGTGCCGCCGGACCTTGAGAGATTTCAGATTAACTTTGAAAAGTTTGAGGAGATGCTGACGGAGAAGGTGATGGCGGTGCTGCTCAACACACCCAACAATCCATCCGGTGTGGTGTACTCCGGTGAGACGCTTGAACGCCTGGCAGGGATACTGAGGGAAAAGTCCGGTCTGTATGGCCATGATATTTACCTGATCTCCGATGAGCCCTACAGGGAGATCGTGTTTGACGGTGCAGAGGCGCCCTGCGTTTCCCGCTATTATGACAATACCATTATGTGCTATTCCTTCTCGAAATCCCTTTCCCTTCCGGGAGAGAGAATCGGGTATGTGGCAGTCAGTCCCCGCTGTAAGGATGCGGAGGAAATGATCAACATGTGTGTCCAGATTTCCAGAGGAATCGGACACAACTGCCCGCCCTCCATCATTCAGCTGGCTGTGGCGGAGGTGCTGGACAAAACTGCGGATATGAGGGTTTACGAGACCAACAGGAATCTGCTTTACAAAGAACTGCTCAGTCTGGGATTCACCTGTGTTAAGCCGGGGGGAACTTTTTATATCTTTCCTAAAGCTCCGGAGGAGGACGCAAAAGAGTTCTGCCGGAAGGCGCTGAAATACGATCTGATACTTGTCCCGGGAGACACCTTCGGGGCCCCCGGCTATTTCCGTATGGCATACTGTATTGATACGGAGAAGGTGGAACGTTCCCTTGGGGCGCTGAGAAAATTTGTGCAGGAAGAAGGGTATCTACATGTATAATGCAGGACTTGTGCTGGAAGGCGGCGGGCTGAAGGGCGTTTACACCGCCGGGGTGCTGGATTTGTTTTTGGATAAGGGAATTGAATTTTCAAGCGTGTACGGAGTGTCGGCGGGAGCCTGCAGCATGTGCAGTTATCTCTCAAAGCAGCGTGGCAGGGCATTTGACGTAAATGTTGATTATCTGGACACCAAATATTACTGCAGCATGCGGAGTCTGCTGTCCACAGGGGATCTGTTCCATGCGGACATATGCTATCACCTGATACCGGAATACCTGTATCCTTATGATTACGAAACCTTTGACAGGTATGAGGGAAAAGCGTACAGTGTGGCTACGGATATTGTGACGGGCAGGCCGGAGTATTTTCGTATCCGGGATATGAAGAAGGATATTGACAAAATTCGTGCATCAGCGTCTCTGCCGCTGGTGTCCAGGAATGTAAAAATTGACGGGGGACTTTACCTGGACGGCGGCATCAGTGATGCCATTCCTCTTCAGAAATCTGTTATGGACGGCAACCGGAAAAATGTTGTGGTCATGACAAAGGAGGAAGGGTTTGTGCGGAAGCCAACGACTCAGCTGGCGCTGCTGAAGGCCAGGTATGCCAGATATCCTAAGGTGTGGGAGCTTATGGCGGAGCGCCACATTAATTACAACGAGCAGGTGGCGTATATCGGCAGGCAGCAGGCTGCGGGCGCAGCTTTTGTCATCCGGCCTGCAAGAAAAAGCAGCGTGGGAAGGATTGAAAAGGATGTGGAAAAGCTGAAGGCGCTGTACCGGCAGGGCTACGAGGATGCAGAGAGCCACTGTGATGAACTGCTGGCATACCTGGAAGCGTAAAGGTATACCTATTCATCATACAGAGTGATTGGAGAGAGGAAGGTCTGATTATATGCTGGATTTTTTGAAAGCAATTATTTACGGCATTGTGGAGGGTATCACGGAATGGCTGCCCATCAGCAGTACCGGACACTTGATACTGGTGGAGCAGTGGCTCCCATTTGACGGGGCAAGCGAGGGCTTTTTTGAAATGTTTGATGTGGTTATCCAGCTGGGAGCCATTCTGGCGGTGGTGGTGCTGTTCTGGCATCGGATATGGCCCTTTTATAAAAAGGATTCCGCAAAGTCCGGGGCAAAGCTGGTGAAGAGCCGGAAGGACCCGGTGCTGCCCGGAGGCTTCGCCCTAAGCATGGATGCCTTCTGGATGTGGGTGAAGATTGCTGTCGCATGTCTTCCGGCGGTGGTGTACGGCGTGCTCCTTGACGATGCGGTAGAGGAGCTGTTTGCGCGAACCCTTCCCGGCTCAGGGGTGACGGTTCAGGTCATTGTGGTGGCAGTGATGCTGGTCCTGGTGGGAGCATTGTTCATTATTATTGAAAACAAGAATAAGGGCAGAGTACCCAGGATCAACAGTCTGTCGGATCTGACATACAGTACGGTGCTGTTTATAGGTATTTGCCAGCTTGTGGCGGCAGCGCTGCCCGGGACCTCACGCTCAGGCGCGACCATCCTGGGGGCTATTCTGATCGGAGTATCCAGAACCACGGCAGCTGAATTTACGTTCTTCCTGGCGATTCCGGTGATGTTCGGAGCAAGCCTGCTGAAGGTGGTAAAATTCGGTCTGAACTTTACCTCCACAGACCTTGTCCTGCTGGGAATAGGAACTTTCGTGTCCTTTATAGTGTCTTTATTTGTGCTTCGTTTCCTTATGAGCTATATCAAGAAGCATGACTTCAGGGTGTTCGGATGGTATCGTATCGTCCTGGGAATTGTGGTGCTGGCGTATTTCGGGCTGGCTGCATGACAGTCTTTGTGAAACCGTATATTCGTATGTTATAATACTTTCAGAAAGGGAACGTTTCATAGCCACAAGTCTATGCGACGACGTTGATACTATGAGAAAAAAAGTACAGGATATCGGAAAGATATTTTTGACACAGAAAGCATTTTGCATTTTAACAATTGCAGCATTTTTGTTTTTTATTATTCCGCTGCTGTATGCAGGACGTTATAACCATGCCGCATCAGACGATTATTGGTTTGCGTTTCATTCACATTGTTCATGGCTGAATACCCACAATCTGTTGAAGGTTTTCATAACAGCGGTTCGCGAATCTGCGCAATTTTATGTAAACTGGCAGGGTACATATAGCTCAGTTTTCTTTATGGCACTCTCGCCTTTTGCATTTGGAGAACAATATGCACATGCGGTTCCGTATATAATGATCGGTATGACCTGTATCTCTACCATGATCCTTATGTATGCCGTGCTTAATAAGTGGCTGGGGCTGAATGGCTATACCTGTGTGTCTGCAACGATGGCAGCCTGCATTATGCAGTGCGCGTTTATGTATACGCCGGCATCCGGTCTGTATTGGTGGAATGCTGCTGTCCACTATGTGTTCATGCAGGGTTTTTGGAATCTTATGGTGGGTTTTGCACTGCTGAGCTTTGAGAGGATGTACCATGACAGAGGCCGGCGCATATGGCGGAGTCTGGAGATGGCAGCATGTACAGTGGCGGCGTTCATGGCGGCCGGCGGAAATTTTTCGACGGCGCTGCTCACGGCGGAAATGCTGGTGCTGTTAGAAATCCTGTCGGTTGTATTATGGCGGATACAAAAGAAGAAGTGCTATTTTTGGTTTTTCATTCCTTTTTTGGTCGGTGAGGCAGGTTTCCTTGTAAATATATTGGCGCCGGGCAATGCGGTGAGACAGGGTTATTTTAAAAAGGGAAGTGTCTTTGAGGCGATCGGAAACAGTTTTTCATATTCTTTTTCTCAAATGCTTTTATGGGTTACCATATGGGTGATCGTAATATTGGTTGTGCTCTTACCTGTATTTTTGAGAGCAGTGATGAACAGCAGATATTCTTTCCGTTTTCCGCTGTTGGTGACAGGGCTGGGATACTGCCTCTATGTCTCCATGTTTACACCCGGATTTTATGCTATGGGTGTAGAGCCCTTATCGAGAAATCAGAATATTTGTAAGATGTTTCTGCTGCTGTTTCTGGTGTTTCTGGAGGCTTATTGGTGCGGGTGGCTGGTTCATAAAGTAAAAGCTGTCAAGGCTTTTGTTCCCGTGCATGGGAAAAATGTCCTGATATGGACAGCGGTACTGTCTTTGGCATTATTGACGGGAACAGTCTGTTTTGCAAGACTGGATTTCGTGAGTAAACAGGCTAATTTTGTAAACTATGGAGCATGGCTCGTGAGCACGGATGGCAGGGGACAACGATATTGGAATGAGTATCTGAACCGCCTGCTGCTGTACAGGAATGACGATAAGATTGTCTATGTGCAGCCGTACAGTGACCATCCTTATCCATTGTGGGTAAGCAGCGATACAGAAGAATCCATTGACGAATCGGGAAAAATCAGTGCGCAGGTGGCACTTTGGTATGCAAAAGATGCGATATATGAAATAAAATAATACGCATGACAAAAAAATGTTTTTTGGTTGACATTTATCGGGAAAAGAAGTAAACTGTCTCTGATAAGCATAAGCTTATCTGAGGAGTTTGAGCTTGTATATTATGCTGAAAGAAAAACATAATCAACCATAAGGAGGGAGAATAGTTTATGGCACCAGCAAAGAAAGCAACCACAAAACCGGAAGTAAAAGCTGCGGAGGCGGCTGTTAAGACTACTGTACCGAAGACGGAAGAGAAGGCGGCAGTAAAGCCGGCTGCAAAGGCAGAAGAGAAAAAGGTATCAGTTTCAGCAGCAGCTCCTGCTAAGAAGGAGACTGCTAAGAAGGCGGCGGGAAGAAAGGCCACAGTTAAGAAGTCTGCTGCAAAGAAAACCGAGTTAAAAACTTCCGTATGTCTGCAGTTTGCAGGTAAATCTTATACAGAAGATGACCTGGTGAAGATGGCAAGAGATGTATGGAAGTACGATCTGAAGCAAAAGCTTGGCGATCTTGTCAGCATAGAGCTGTATGTTAAGCCTGAAGAGAATACGGCTTATTATATAATGAACAAGGATTTTTCCGGAAACTTCTATATTTAAAAAAGGATTTTGTAAATGAAACTCCGCATTTCCCATTTGGGTATGCGGAGTTTTTTTGTGTGCCCGTCCGGTTTTATAATTTATTTATATTTTTTTGGGGAAAATTAGTTGACAACAGATAACCTTGGTGCTATTTTTATTTCAATGAGTGTTAGCACTCCTCTCAAATGAGTGCTAATAACAGAAGGGAAGGTGCAGAAGTGGAGCTGGATGAAAGAAAGAAAAAAATCCTGCAGGCAGTCATCCGCAATTACCTGGAAACCGGGGAACCTGTAGGCAGCAGAACCATTTCTAAGTTCACTGACCTGAATTTGAGCTCGGCCACCATCCGAAATGAGATGGCTGACCTGGAGGAGATGGGATATATTCTACAGCCACACACCTCTGCGGGCAGGATTCCTTCCGATAAGGGCTATCGTCTTTATGTTGATACCATGATGGAGGAGAAAACGCGGGAAGTTGTGGAGATGAAGGAAATGCTGGTAGAGCGTCAGGACAAGATGGAGCTTCTGCTGAAGCAGGTAGCTAAGGTTCTTGCCCAGAATACCCAGTATGCCACCATGGTCTCGGCACCTCAGACTAAGAGGAACAAGCTGAAATTCATTCAGCTTTCCAGAGTGGATGTGCATCAGATACTGGCGGTCATCGTAATTGAGGGGAATGTGATCAAGAACAACATTCTCCGGGTCGATGAGGAAATGTCAGACGAGACGCTGCTGAAGCTGAATATCCTGCTGAATACTACTTTGGGCGGCCTGTGCATAGACGAGATCAATCTAGGCATGATAGCGGTCATGAAGCAGCAGGCGGGACTTCACAGTGATATTGTCAGCGGGGTCATCGATGCGGTGGCGGAGGCGATCAGAGCGGAGGAAGCCCTGGAAATATATACCAGCGGCACCAACAATATTTTCCGTTATCCTGAGTTGGCTGATCAGGAGAAGGCAAGCGAGCTGATCAATACCTTTGAGGAAAAGCAGCAGCTGGGAGAACTGCTTCAGGAGACCTTTAACAGCGGTGAAAGCACAGGAATTCAGGTTTATATCGGCGAGGAGTCACCGGTGCAGAGCATGAGGGACTGCAGCGTGGTCACGGCCACCTATGAACTGGGCGGCGGCATGAAAGGTACGATCGGTATCGTGGGGCCAAAGAGAATGGACTATGATAAGGTGGTTGGTACGCTGAGAACCATACAGACACAGCTGGACGAATTATACAAAGATTAAATAGAAACTGAGCATGCCGCTCAGGCGGCGGAATGGAGAGTGCTATGGCAGAACAGGAAAAGGAAGTATTGGAGGAAGAGTTGACCGATACTTCGGCTGACAACGAGAAATGTAAGGCTGACAGCGGTGCCCCGGACAGTGAGGAAGGCAAAGTTGACGGCGCACGGGATGACGGGGGATGCGGGGCCGACAGCGGAGCCTCGGATGACACACCCGAGGGAAAGGAAGGCCTTACCGGGAGGAAAGCGAAAAAGCAGGCGAAGGCAGACAAAAAGTCAGAAGGCTACAAGGAGCAGATTGCACAGCTGGAGGACAGGGTAAAACGTCAGCTTGCGGAATTTGAAAATTTCCGCAACCGTACAGAGAAGGAAAAGCAGGCGATGTTTGAGACCGGCGCCAAAAGCGTGATTGAAAAGATTCTTCCCGTGGTAGACAATTTTGAGCGAGGGCTGGCTACGGTGCCGGAGGATAAAAAGGACGATCCCTTCGTAGACGGTATGAACCGCATTTACAGGCAGCTGCTGACGGAGCTTGAAAATATAGGCGTCAAGCCCATAGAGGCGGTGGGACAGGAATTCGACCCGAACCTTCACAATGCCGTGATGCAGGTGGAGAGTGAAGAATATGAATCCGGTGTTGTTGCCCAGGAGCTCCAGAAAGGCTACACTTACCGCGACAGCGTGGTTCGGCATTCCATGGTAGCCGTGGCAACCTGATGAGATTTTAAAAAAGGTGTAAAAACGTTACTAAGAAAAATATAATATATAGTATATCAGGAGGACATGAAAAATGAGTAAGATTATCGGTATTGATCTGGGAACAACAAACAGCTGTGTGGCGGTAATGGAAGGCGGCAAGCCCACCGTCATTGCCAACGCGGAGGGCGCGAGGACCACACCTTCTGTTGTGGCTTTCACAAAGACCGGCGAGAGACTGGTGGGTGAGCCTGCAAAACGTCAGGCTGTCACAAACGCGGAGAAGACCATCGCATCTATTAAGAGGGATATGGGTACGGATGCCAGACGCACCATCGACGACAAGAAGTACTCACCTCAGCAGATTTCCGCAATGATCCTGCAGAAGCTGAAGGCTGACGCAGAGAGCTATCTGGGAGAGAAGGTGACAGAGGCGGTTATCACCGTTCCCGCGTACTTCAACGATGCACAGCGCCAGGCAACCAAGGACGCAGGCAAGATTGCGGGCCTTGATGTTAAGCGTATTATCAACGAGCCTACTGCCGCTGCTCTGGCTTACGGCCTTGACAATGAGAAAGAGCAGAAGATCATGGTTTACGACATCGTCGGCGGCAATTACGATGACAACATCAATGAGATTGCGGACGTCGTCAATGCGGTTCTTGCA
>CAMWJV010000067.1 GCA_947174665.1 uncultured Lachnospiraceae bacterium | reverse complement strand
GGAAAAGATCATGGATGGTGCCGGCTGGCTGGAGGTGGACCTGACCGGCGTTGAGGTGATCAACCCTGCCACTACCGATAAGCTGGACGAATACGTAAACCTTTTATATGAGACAAGAAAAGCAAAAGGCATGACGGAGGAGATGGCAAGGGAGATTCTGTTGAAGGATTATCTGACCTTCGGAATTGTTATGGTTAAGGCAAATGATGCGGACGGCATGGTGGCAGGAGCATGCCACTCTACTGCAGACACACTCAGACCTGCGCTGCAGATTCTGAAGACCGCGCCCGGCGTCAAGCTGGTTTCCGCATTTTTCGTCATGGATACCCAGTTTAAGGATCAGGGAGAGAATGGGACATTCCTGTTTGCCGACTGCGGACTGAATCAGGACCCTACCGCCGAGGAACTTGCCGCTATCGCTGACACATCTTCCAGAAGTTTTAAATCTCTGATTGGCCCCAAGCCTGTCATTGCCATGCTGAGCCATTCCACCAAGGGCAGTGCAAAGCATCCGCTGGTGGACAAGGTGGTGGAGGCAACGCAGATTGCCCGGGAGCAGTACCCTCACCTGACGATTGACGGCGAACTGCAGACAGATGCCGCGCTGGTTCCCGGCGTTGCCAAGACCAAAGCACCCGGCAGTCCTGTGGGCGGCAGGGCAAACGTATTGATCTTCCCGAATCTGGATGCCGGAAATATAGGGTACAAGCTGGTACAGAGACTGGGCGGTGCCGAAGCCTACGGCCCTATGCTTCAGGGTATTGCAAAACCGGTCAACGATCTGTCCCGCGGTTGTTCCTGGCAGGATATTGTAGGTGTAGTGGCTCTGACAGCAGTACAGGCACAGCTGGTATAAATTCTAAGAAAGGATAAATTGCCATGAAAGTATTAGTTATCAACTGCGGAAGTTCTTCCCTGAAATTTCAGCTCATTGATTCTGAATCCGAGAGCTGCCTTGCAAAGGGACTTTGCGAGAGAATCGGCATCGAGGGAAGCATGATTACTTATGCCCCGGAGGGCGGCGAAAAGGAGAAGAATGTCACTCCCATGCCTGATCACACTGAGGCTATCCGTCTGGTGCTGGAGGCGCTGACCAACTCAAAAACCGGTGTGGTGAAGAGCCTGGATGAGATCGGTGCAGTAGGGCACCGGGTAGTTCACGGCGGTGAGAAGTTTGCACAGTCCGTTGTGATAGATGACGAGGTCATGAAAGCCATTGAGGAGTGCAACGACCTGGCACCGCTGCACAATCCGGCAAACCTTATCGGTATCAACGCCTGCAAGGCACTGATGCCGAAGACTCCCATGGTGGCTGTGTTTGACACCGCCTTCCATCAGACAATGCCGGAGGAGGCATATATGTACGGCCTGCCCTATGAGTATTACAAGAAGTATAAGATCAGGCGATACGGTTTTCATGGCACCAGCCATTCTTATGTGTCAAAAAGGGCATCAGAGGTGCTGGGGATGAGCTATGAGAATCTGAAAATCGTGGTCTGCCATCTCGGAAACGGTGCCAGTGTTTCCGCAGTGAAACACGGCCGATGTGTAGACACTTCCATGGGCCTGACTCCTCTGCAGGGCCTGATCATGGGAACACGCTCCGGTGACATTGATCCTGCTATTATTGAGTTCCTTGCTCATAAGGAAAACAAGAGCATCGATGAAATAATGGCAGTACTGAACAAGAAATCAGGAGTGCTCGGTCTGTCTGACAACCTTTCCTCCGACTTCCGTGATTTGGAAGAGGGTTATCACAAGGGGGATGAAAATGCCATCCGCGCGATGAAGACCTTCTGCTACAATGTAGCAAAATATATTGGAGCATATGCTGCAGCAATGAACGGAGTGGACGTCATCTGCTTTACCGCAGGTGTGGGCGAAAATGCGGCACTGGTCCGCACCTTTATCTGCGAGTATCTGGGATATCTGGGTGTAAAGATTGACCAGGAGGCCAACGGCAAGAGGGGCGAGGATACTGTGATCTCCACCATTGACAGCAAGACAACGGTTATGGTAATTCCCACCAACGAGGAACTTGCCATTGCCAGGGAAACCGTAAAGCTGTTATAAAATACGGATACAAAATACAGGAAATCTTAATAATTTTTTATCTTTATCTGCATAAAACGGATACATTTCCATGCTAGACTTGAAGGAAGATAAAGGTTCGGAACAAACCGCCTCCGCGGGGCACCGGATCGTTACAAAGAGAGAAAGGCACGGAAAAATGTATGCGGGACAAAGAAAAAAGCAGAAAGCAGGACAGGCGCAGGAACAGAAAAATGATTTTGCTGGGACTTTGCGCGTTGTCCTGTTTTTTGTTAATTATCTGTCTTGCGGGAATTTTCAGACTGTGGTCGGCCTTGGGGGAGCTGGACAGACTGTTGAATCAAAACGGCACAATCACGGCTGCAGATTTAGGAGAGGCGGATGAAGCCGGAGTAACAGTACCGAACAGAGCCAGGCCGCAGGACTACGATGGAGACGGGGAGAATTATCCTGACAAATGCGGGCTGGACAGCGTTGACCCTCCGAAAAAAAGAACTCAAAGAGAAGTGTTGAGCAGGCTTCAAAAACTGGGAGAAGACAGCGAATTGATAGCGGACATTTATCAGAATCGTTCAGATTATCCGGACAAGCTGCTGGAGGCATTGGCCAACAACCCGGAGATGGCGGATTTTGTGTCTCGCTGGCAGGGCTTGCAAAAGGAGGCATGGGGAGGTCTGACAGACAGCGAAATGGAGCAGGATTTCCCCTTGTTTTTACAGTGGGATCCCAGATGGGGTTATGTGGAGTACGGAGATGAGAGCTGCATTGGCCTTGCGGGCTGCGGTCCTGCCTGCCTTTCCATGGCCCTTTATTATCTGACCGGTGATGAGAGTGTTACCCCCGACAAGGTGGGAGAATACAGCATGAACAATGGCTGTTACATATCAGGAACGGGAACGGCATGGGTGCTGATGGAGGCTATGCCCCGGGAATACGGAATCAATGTGCGGCAGCCTGCAGTCTCGGAGAGCGAGATGAAGACGGCGCTGGATAATGGGGCGGTCATCATTCTTTCCATGGGCCCCGGAGATTTTACGGCAGCGGGACATTTTATCGTAGTGTACGGATATGACAGAGACGGCTTCATGGTAAACGATCCCAACTGCGTTGCACGCAGCAGAGTGCAGTGGAGCTATACTGAACTTGAGAGGCAGATTAAGAATATGTGGGTCCTTTCCGATAAGGTCACTGTTGATTATATAGAAATAAAGAGGTAATCGGATTCAGAGGCCCGAGCGGAAGAAAGGGAAAAATGAAACTGGCTGTATTATCAGACATTCACGGAAATTACATAGCTTTACGGCAATGCGTAGAATATGCGCTTGCCGCGGATATCACCACATTTGTTTTTCTGGGCGATTATATAGGCGAGTTCCCCTATCCCCGGAAAACCATGGAATATCTGTACGCCATGAAGCAAAAATATACCTGTTACTTTGTGCGGGGAAACAGGGACGAATATATGCTGAACTATCGAAATGCCGGCGAAAACGGCTGGACAAAAGGAAATTCCGCATCAGGAGTGCTTCTTTATTTATACGAGCGGCTGGCAGCGCAGGACCTGGCCTTTTTTGAAAGTCTGCCCATAAAACAAATACTTACGTTTCCGGAACTTCCGCCTTTGACCATATGCCATGGTTCCCCCAACCGGGTAAATGAGAGGATGGATCCGGAAAAAGAAGCGACATATGAGATTATGCGGAATGACAACAGCTCATATATTTTGTGCGGTCATACCCATGTGCAGAGAGAGATACGCCATGGCGAAAAAGTAATCTGGAATCCGGGATCTGTGGGTATTCAGGTGGAAGGCGGCGGGAAGGCCCGGTTTATGATTCTGCACGGTACAGATAACAGCTGGCACCAGGAATTCCTGGATCTTGAGTACGATTCTGAGACTGTGATCCGGCAGCTGGCCGTCTCAGGCCTGGAAACTTATGCACCCTGGTGGTGCGCCATCACAAAGTACGCATTGAGAGGCGGCAGGATAGATCACGGAGTTGTGCTTGACAGGGCCATGGAGATTTGTGCCGGAAAGTACGGTCAGTGCAAATGGCCGGAAATACCGGAGGAATGCTGGGCGCAGGCGGTCAGAGAAATTCTGCCGGAAAATATTGATTTTTAGAACCCTCTGAACCGGGAAATACAAGGTTTAGAGGGTTTGTTGTACAAAAAACAACAGTTCAGCCCTCACATTCATAAAAGCGTCTGCTTCGCATCCGTCGCCGCTTTGCGGCTCACCTTTTATTTCATATGAGGGCGCTCCGCTCATGAAATAATCTGTAATCAGTGCTTTGTGTGCAAGCACCCACGCACAGCTTACAAATTATTTCATGGCTGAACTGTAAAAAATATGATAGATTTTGTAAGATTCATGCATGTTGATTTGTTTTATTAACAGGGGGTTATTTACAATGATAGTCCCGGACAGCGGCTGAGCAGATGGGCAATTGTCGGAGAGGAGTATATGCTGTGAATTCGGAGCAGTTGGAGCAGATCATAACTTCATACAGTGATATGCTTTATCGTATTGCCCTGGTGCAGACCGGCAGCCGGGGATATGGTTCAACAGACATTTCTGAAGCTGCTGGAGCATCGGGAAGAGTTGGCGGATTCAAATCATCTGAAAGCATGGCTGATCAGAGTGTGCGTCAACCAATGTAAGAACCATCGTAATACTGCATGGAAGAGAAAGGTACATCTGACCAATGAGGAGGAAATGTATCAGCCAGGGGGAGAAAACAGGGCAGGAGAAAACAAAAAGAGGTGTGCAGCCAGTGAAGAAAGTCCTCAGGAGAGGCAGATGATTGCCATACAGGAGCAGCAGACTTTATGGAAGAGCATCCAAAAACTGCCGGAAAAGTACCGTATCGTGCTGCATCTGGCATATCAGGAAGAATATACCAATGGGGAGATCGCACAGACACTGCGGATTTCACCGGACAATGTGAGTGTGAGGTTAAACAGGGCAAAAAAGCTGTTGGCGAAGCAGCTGGAAAAGGAGGGCTGCAAATATGGAAGAAATTAATGGAAATGTCACATTTTGTGACGTCGAACTGCAGGGCAGCGGTAATGAAGATGCTGCCGCTGCATATCGCAGGCTCCTTGACCGGGTGGTATGCCCACAGGAGGTATGTCAGGACACTTTAAAACGTTGCATGGAACAACAGACCGCAGGCAAAAAAGCAGCCTTATCGTTGCGGCGGAGGCATGTAGTCATGGCAGCCTGCGGCCTGATCGTGTTATGTGTGTTGGGCATTATTTTTTGGGGGGAGCAGATTAGTTACGCCTTAGGCAGAGATCATCGGCAGGGTTATAACTATCAAAAGAAGGAGTATGAGGGCGTGAAATTCACCAGAACCTTCGTGATGTTCGACGAATGGAATCAGGAGATTGCTATGGGTATGCAGCCGCAGGAGGGACTATATGAGGGCTGCTATGAAGACCTGCAGCAGTTGGATATGCTGAGAGTGCTGCTGCCTTATTACAGGGTGGAAGCCTTCGAACAGGAACAGAAGGAAATATATTCCGAACCCTGCTATAAGGAATGGTATTGTACTTACCGGGATGGTGACAGCCGGATCAGCATGAATATATGCTATGATCTCAGAACCAGTGCCCGGTCGGTGGTGGAGATGCCGGACAGTCATGAAATGATACGAGTAAATGACATTGAATATGATATTCAGTATTATTCCTTCAAGGCGGATTATGAAGAATATGTAAAGATGCAGGAATACAACAGAAAAGGAGATACAGACGAGCAGTTGCTGTCCAGGGAAGAATATGAGGAGGATATTTTTTATCCTGTGCAGATCGAGTGTATGGTCAACCGGATTTATTATTGTTTTCGGCTGACAGAAGATATTGATGTGCAGGAATTTTTGGAGAGCATTCATATATCTCCTCCGGACAGTGAATCACAATTTACGGCGGGATTTACAGGGAATGTCCCCTATACGGCGGGAGGGAACACGGATACAGCAGCCGAAAGAGATGCCTATGAATATACGGAAGTGGAATATGAGGGGCTTGAACTGACACGCTGGTATATGGACAGAAGATATGCGGAACAGGAAATGGTGGTTTCCGCTCAACAGCCGGAAGATCAATATGCCGGCGTGTATGAAGAACTGAAGAATATGGATATGCTGGAAGTGCTGTTACCCCATTACCAGGCAGAGAGATATACCCTGTCGGGCAGCTCTGATCAGGCGATTCAGTATGAGAAGGCATGGTATGGAATCTTTGAGGACGGAGACAGCCGAATATCTGTTGCACTGAAGCAATTGGGACAGGTTGGGTTGACCGCCGGCACGGATATGCTGTCCGGGCATGAGAGCAGGAACGTGAATGGGGTGGGATATGAGATTCTATATCATGCACGTCCCATCACCTATGAGGAATACCTTCTGATGCAGCAGCAACGTGTGAAATACAGCTATGAGGCATGGTCAGTGTCTCGCGTAGAATATGAGGAGAGCTATTTCTATTACCCGGTGGAGATCAAGTGTGTGGTCAATGGCATAGAGTATTCATTTAATATCAGCGAGGATATAGATCTCGAGGAATTTCTGGAAAGTATATATTGACCGGGAGTGACCGATAGTCAGAAAGGAGAACGGGGGAAACCGGATGCGGAAGAGTCAGAAACAGGTTTGGACGGGACTGTGGGCGGCGTGCATTTTGCTGCTTGCAGGCTGCGGCCAGGCAGAAACGGAACAGCAGGAAGATACCTTTAAAAATCAGAATGAGGAAGTGGTCTATTATTACCAAAGCCGCTTGATTGATAATCCCATCCATGCAGGGGGCTGGAGAGGGTGGATCATGGGAAGCAACATGACGGAGGCCGGGTTGTACTATCTGCTTCAGCCAACGTCCGGATTGGACAAAACGCTGAGGCTGTATCAGGTGCCCATGGAAGAGCTGTTCTGCGAGGATGTGCTGTCGGGGAATTATGCGGCAGTCTATCCGGTGGGGCTTACACAGGAATTGCCGGTGCCGGAATCCATGTGTCAGCTTAAGATGGACTGGGTGCCTACGGAGCTCTGCTGGCGCTTTTTTCAGGGCCAGTACGGGGATCTGTATTATCTGACATTCGACACTGAGGAGAAAAAGAACTATCTTTATCATATAGATGCGGAAGGCCGGGAACTGGATAGAACGGATGTGACGAAGGCCTTGCAGGATATGCAGTTTGAGGGAGAAATAGCAGAGAGGTATCTGGAAAACAGCTCCTGCGCAGCTGATGGTGAGGGGCGTGTGTACCTGACGAATCCGGGACTGGATAAGCTGTGGGTACTGAATCCTCAGGGGGAGCTGCTCCTGCAGCTCTCCCTGCCGGAAGAAACACAGCAGCTGACTGTCCGTCAGGATGGACAGGTTTATCTGATAACGGGTGAAGGGGCGGCGAGTTGGATTGAACGCCTGGATATTCAATCCGGCAGTATAGAGAAGTTAATGGATATGCCCCAGACAGTCGGTTTGGGTGCTCTTGTGCCGGGAAACCGGCTGCTTTATAGAGATTATGAGGGATTGTATTTCTGCGATCCGGAACAGGGCAATGCTGAATTAAGTGTTTTATGGGAAGAACTGGAAATCAGCGGCAAGAACATTGTGGAGGCAAGGGAGATGTCCACGGGAAAAATATATGTATGGGAAGATGACAGTGTTCTGACACAGGTGTCACCTATTCCGGTAACAGATATTCCCGCAGAAAAGCAGACTGTGACAGTGGCAGTATTGAGTAGCTGGGTTGAAAGCGTGAATCCGATCGTGGCAGAATTCAATAAGCACAATGCCTATTATGAGACGGTAATCGTAGAGTATGATTTTTTTGAGGGTCCCCGGAAACTGGAGATGGAACTGGCAACAGGAAAGGCGCCGGATCTTTTACAAGAGTGGCTTATCTATCCGGACAAGCTGGTGGATAAGGGACTACTGGCTGATCTGAGTCCTTATCTGGAGGATGGAAAGGGCATAGAGCGCCGGGATCTGGTGGAAGCAGTGCTGCGCTGTAATACCATAGACGGGGTATTGACCTATATTCCGGAAAGCTTTGGTCTGGAGGTGCTGGTGGGAAAGCCACAGCTACTGGGCGATACCCCCGGCTGGACAATAGAGGAATACACGGCCTGCATTCAGGAAAACAGAGGGTTGGAGATTATTGGAAGCAATCGTTTCACCTACAGCGGCAACCAGTCCGGCCGCGCCATTGTGGAACTGCCTATGCTGGGAGATATTGCCCACTGGGCAGATTATCGGCAGGGGGAGGCTCATTTTGACCGGGAAGATTTTCGCACGCTGCTGGAAACAGCCGGTGATTATAAGGTGACGCAGCCCGGCGTGGATCTCCGGTCAGAGCAGGAGGTACAGGAGGGCAGGATGATGACTTATGTGGCTGCTCTGTACAGTGTGGAGCATTTATTTGCTGCTGAATGCAGCTTTACAGCAGGAGATTGTCTACAAGGGGTATCCAACGGACAGCGGCAGCCCGGCTTACTCCATGGTGAACAATGGAGGATATGCTATCAATGCAGCCAGCAAGGTGCAGGACGGTGCATGGGCGTTTATAGAGTTCATGATGACATATTGCTTTCACGATGACAGTACGTTGGAGAGCAGCCTGGTTTTTTCCCCGTTTGAGTCCCGTCTAACCTATATGATGGATATGTCCATGGTCAAAAAGTATCAGGAAGACCAGTATTATGAGGTATACCTTGATGAGGAGGGACAGCCGGTTGAAGTGACCAAATACAAGTCGTATGACAGGAATGGAAGTGTGATAGCCGAATCCCTGGCCGCCCGGACTGAGGATGTGGAGAATCTGCGTCAGTTGATAGACGCCGCATCTCTGTTATCGAACTCAAATGGCAACGATCTCTATCTGATTGCTTCTGAGGAGATCGGCATCTATCTGAGCGGACAACGCAGCGCCGAGGAGACCATAGGAATCATTCAGAACAGGGTTCAGCTGTATCTTGATGAAAATAAATGATGGTTTATTTAAACTGTTGCTGTGAAATAAATTTGTTTGATAAAAGCACTTGACACATTTATTCGTGTGGAGTAATATAATAAAAAATAAATAGCGGACACAAACCGTAGATGTGGAGATAAAAACGGTGTGGGCACTTACAGAGAGACCGGATGCTGAGAAAGGTCAGAAGGCGAACCGTTAAATGGACCACGGAGGGCGCAACGAAAAAGGAATTCATAGAAAAAAGAATTCATAGGAAAAGATGAGATTTTTCTACAGCATTGATTCTTTGAGTATATTGCGACGTAAGGCATGCGTGAAGTGCCGGGGATATGATGGTATCCCAGTGAGAGCGCCTGTTACAGGCGAAGCAAGGTGGCACCGCGGGAGATGTGAAATTAAGTGTAATGACTTGTTATCCCGTCCTTGGCAGAATAGGAGTATTCTGCCGGGGACTTTTTTTGCGCGCATAAGCGGCGTCAGCAAAGCCTTTCGAGTCTGCTTATGCGCAGCTCATAGGCAGAGAAGGGTATGAAAGTGAATGGGAGAATGAATGAAATGAAAGGAGCGGAACATGAAGATAAACCTGACATTGGAGGAATGTAAAAAACTTACGGCACAGGGGGAATATGGCCTGATCCCCGTCAGCACGGAAATGTATGCGGACATATGTACGCCCATGGAGATGCTGCGAATTTTGAAGAAGGTCAGCAGCCATGTTTTCCTGCTGGAGAGCGCGGATTCGGATAAACGCTGGGGAAGGTATTCTTTTCTGGGCTATGATCCGCTGCTTGAGATTACCTGCTATAACGGGACAGTGAAGATGAAGACGCCTCTGACCACCCAGACGACCCAGGACGACATCCGCAGCTGTATTCGAAATATTGTTGAGGAAAACCGCAGCCCTGAGACAGGGGCGTTACCCCCATTTACAGGCGGGCTGGTGGGTTATTTTTCTTACGATTATATCAAGTACAGCGAGCCCTCGCTGAAGCTGGACGCAAAGGATGAAGAAGGTTTTCAGGATGTGAATCTGATGCTGTTTCACAAGGTGATCGCCTTTGACAATGAGAGGCAGAAAATCCTGCTTATCGTCAACGTCAAAACGGATGATATTGAGGCAAACTATAACAAGGCAGTTCTGGAACTGCAGGAGATGAAAAAGCTGATCAGCAGGGGAGAAAAAGTACCGAATATTCCTCTGAAACTGAAATCCGGTTTCAGTCCTCTGTTCAACGAGGAAGAATATTGCAGGATGGTGGAGAAGGGAAAGCATTATATCAAAGAGGGAGATATTTTTCAGGTGGTGCTTTCCAACCGGCTGGAGGCGGAGATGGAGGGAAGTCTTCTGGATGCTTACAGAGTACTCAGGATCAAGAATCCGTCCCCGTATATGTTCTATTTTTCCGGTGCGGACGGGGAGATTGTCGGGGCAAGTCCGGAAACTCTGGTAAAGCTGGAGCAGGATAAGCTTTACACTTTTCCGCTGGCAGGAACAAGGCCCAGAGGCAGGACGGAGGAGGAAGACAGGCAGCTGGAAAAGGAGCTGCTTGCGGATGAGAAGGAACGGGCGGAGCACAACATGCTGGTGGATCTGGGAAGGAATGATATCGGAAAGATCAGCAGGATCGGAACGGTGCAGGTGGAAAAATACATGTCCATTGAGCGGTATTCCCATGTCATGCACATCGGCTCTACCGTGAGCGGTATCATCCGGAAGGACAGGGATGCCCTGGATGCGGTGGACGCCATTCTGCCGGCGGGAACCCTTTCCGGAGCACCGAAGCTGCGGGCCTGCGAGATCATTAATGAACTGGAGGACAATAAGAGGGGTATCTACGGAGGGGCCATCGGTTATATATCATTCACCGGAAGCCTGGACACCTGTATCGCTATCAGACTTGCCTTTTCCAAGAACGGGAAGGTATTTGTCCGTTCCGGGGCAGGTATTGTGGCGGACAGTGTGCCGGAGAAGGAGTACAGGGAGTGCATTCAGAAGGCTGCGGCTGTGAAGGATGCCATTGAAACCGCACAGGAGGGCATGGACGATGATTCTGTTAATTGACAATTATGACAGCTTTTCTTATAACGTATATCAGCTTACCGCGTCGGTGGATCCTGATGTGAAGGTGGTGCGCAACGATGAGTTGACGGCGGATGAGATCCAGGCTCTCGGGCCCACACACATTATCCTGTCGCCGGGACCGGGAAGACCTTCAGATGCAGGCGTCTGCGAGGAGGTTATCAGGCGCTTTGCGGGAAAGATTCCTATTTTGGGAATCTGTCTGGGGCATCAGGCGATCTGTGAGGTATTCGGGGCTACGGTCACTTACGCGAAACAGTTGATGCATGGCAAGCAGTCCCTGGCAGCTCTGGACACTGACAGCGTCCTGTTCAGGGGTATGAAAAAGGAGATTACGGTGGCACGGTATCATTCTCTGGCAGCAGAGCTTCCCGCCGAACTGGACACTCTGAAGGTGACGGCGAAAACCTATGACGGAGAGATCATGGCGGTGGAGCATGAAAAATACCCCGTTTATGGAGTGCAGTTCCACCCGGAATCCGTACTGACCCCCGAGGGGTATCAGATAATAGAGAATTTCCTGGGAAAAAAGAGAGCAGACCGGAACATGGATATACAGGAGCAGAGGATTTTAGAAAAAGAGACAAGGACAGAGGGCAAAAACCAGGAAACAGAAAATAAGGAAGGAAGCAGAAAAATGATTGGAGAAGCGATCATTAAGCTGTCAAAAAAGCAGGATATAAGCTATGAGATGGCAAGGGATGTGATGAATGAGATTATGAGCGGCGAAGCCAGCGACGTGCAGAAAAGCGCTTACCTGACGGCCCTTTCCATGAAGGGTGAGACCATCGAGGAAATAACCGGTTCTGCGGAGGCTATGCGAAATCATGCGCTGCCGGTGAACCATGGCATGGAAGTGCTGGAGATTGTGGGGACGGGAGGCGATGGCTCCAACTCCTTCAATATCTCCACCACGGCATCGCTGATCATTGCCGCGGCGGGAGTGCCGGTGGCAAAACACGGAAACCGTGCGGCAAGTTCCAGGTCCGGGGCGGCGGACTGTCTGGAGGCTCTGGGAGTCAATATTTCAATAGAGCCTGAGAAGGCGGCTGAACTGCTTCGTGAGGCGGGAATCTGTTTCCTGTTTGCCCAGAAATATCACACGGCAATGAAGTATGTGGGACCGATCCGTAAGGAGCTGGGCATCCGCACCGTCTTTAATATTCTCGGTCCCCTGACCAATCCGGCGAAGGCAAGTATGCAGGTGATGGGAGTGTATGATGAGAGTCTGCTGGAGCCTATGGCAAAGGTGCTTTCCAACCTTGGGGTGAAAAAGGGTATGGTGGTATACGGGCAGGAAAAGCTGGATGAAATTTCTATCTGCGGCCCCACCAGCATCTGCTGCTTTAAGGAGGGTAAAACCCAGATGAGTACCATCACACCGGAGAGTGTGGGCTTGAAGTGCGGCGCAAAAGGGGAGCTTCTGGGAGGTACTCCTGCAGAAAATGCGGCTATCACCAGAGCCATTCTGGAGGGCCGGGAGCGGGGAGCAAAACGGGATGCCGCTGTGATCAACGCGGCTGCCGCTCTGTTTGTTGCAGGAAAGGCAGACAGCCTGGCAAAGGCAGTGAAGCTGGCGGAAGAGACCATCGACAGCGGAAAAGCTTTGAGTAAGCTGGAGCAGTTTGTGTTATTGTCCAACAAGTAGGGAAAATGTCAAAGCGCGTAGAATGTAAAGCGTGGAGAATGGGTTAGAGTTGCAGAGCGGAAATGAGGATTGATATGATTTTAGATGAGATAGCGGCAAAGACAAGGGAGCGGATTGAGGTTGAGAAGAGAAAAATTTCTCCGGCGGATATGAAAGCGCTGGCGGCAGAGGCGAAAGCCCTGCAGTCATCGGAGGGCAGAGAGGGATTTCCCTTTGAAAGGGCGCTTGCCAAACCGGGCATGAGCTTTATCTGCGAGGTGAAGAAGGCTTCTCCCTCTAAGGGAATTATTGCGGAGCAGTTTCCCTATGTGGAAATCGGAAAGGAATATGAGGCAGCAGGGGCTGATGCAATGTCCGTGCTGACGGAGCCCTTTTATTTCAAGGGAAACAACGATTATCTTTCCGCAATCCGCAGGGAGGTATCCATACCCCTGCTGCGGAAGGATTTCACGGTGGATGAATATATGATCTATCAGGCGAAGTCCATAGGCGCGGACGCGGTGCTGCTGATCTGTGCTATTCTCAGCCCCGGGCAGCTCGCTGAGTATGGAGCGATCGCCCGGGAGCTGGGGCTGTCAGCCCTGGTGGAGGCACATGATGAGGGTGAGGTAGAAATGGCTCTCTCGGCCGGGGCACGAATCATAGGAGTCAATAATCGTAATTTAAAGGATTTCACCGTTGATATTGACAATTCCGTACGACTGCGGGAGATGGTTCCCCGGGATATATTGTTTGTATCGGAGAGCGGTATGAAGACCAGGGCGGACATCGCCAGGCTGGAGGAAAACGGTACCGACGGAGTGCTCATTGGTGAAACGTTCATGCGCAGCCCGGACAAGGCTGGGCTGCTGAAGGAACTGAGGGGGGTAGTGTGAAAGCAAAAATTAAGATCTGCGGGTTATCCCGCGGGGTGGACATTGAATATGCTAACAGGGCACGCCCCGACTATATCGGCTTTGTGTTCTGGGAGAAAAGCAGACGCCGGGTGACGGCGGAGCAGGCAGCTGCGCTGCGTAAAAAGCTGGATTCGGAGATTCAGGCGGTTGGAGTTTTTGTGGATGCGTCCTGTGATGAAATAATCTCGCTGCTGGAGGCCGGAACCATAGACATTGCCCAGCTTCACGGGGACGAGTCGGAGGAGGACATCCGATATATACAGGCAGTGACCCACAAGCCTGTCATTAAGGCGGTCAGAGTCAGGGACAGGTATGACGTGGAGGCCTGGCTGGACTCCTCGGCGGACTGGCTGCTGTTCGACAGTGGCATGGGAAGCGGCATAACCTTTGACTGGCAGCTGCTGGCAGGGGTGGAGAGAGAGTATTTTCTGGCGGGGGGATTGAATCCGGAAAATTTAAGAGAACTGCCGGAATACATTTGTCCATATGCTGTGGACTTAAGCTCCGGCGTGGAGACCGAAGGAGTTAAGGATTTTGAAAAAATGCGTATGGCAGTAGACTGTGTGAGAAAAGTATGAAAATCAAAGATTTTCATACACGAAAACAAAAATAATCTGCAGGGAGGAAATTATGAGTAAAGGACGTTACGGGATACATGGAGGACAGTATGTTTCAGAGACACTGATGAATGAATTGCTTCATTTGGAGGAGAGCTATGAGCATTACAAAAATGACCCGGATTTTGTGAGGGAGTTGAATGACCTTCTGAATGAATATGCAGGGAGACCATCTCTGTTGTATTACGCGGAGAAGATGACGAAGGATCTGGGCGGAGCAAAGATTTATCTGAAGCGTGAGGACTTGAATCACACCGGCTCTCACAAGATTAATAATGTTCTGGGACAGGTGCTGCTGGCAAAGAAGATGGGCAAGACCCGCATCATCGCGGAGACAGGGGCAGGGCAGCACGGTGTGGCCACGGCCACGGCGGCTGCGCTTCTGGGCATGGAGTGCGAGATCTATATGGGCAAAGAGGATACAGAGCGCCAGGCGCTGAACGTTTACCGCATGGAACTGCTTGGGGCAAAGGTGCATCCTGTCACTACAGGCACGCAGACTTTAAAGGATGCGGTCAACGAGTGTATGCGGGAGTGGACCAACCGGGTGAATGATACTCTTTATGTCCTGGGCTCCGTCATGGGTCCCCATCCCTTTCCCATGATTGTCCGGGACTTCCAGAGTGTGATCAGCCGGGAGGCAAGACAGCAGATTCTGGAGAAGGAGGGAAAGCTTCCGGCGGCTGTAGTGGCATGCGTGGGGGGAGGAAGCAACTCCATGGGCATGTTCTGGAATTTTATTGAGGATAAAGAGGTGGAGCTTATCGGCTGCGAGGCGGCGGGAAAGGGCGTGGATACGGCTGAAACGGCGGCTACGATTGCAACAGGGTCCTTAGGAATATTCCACGGTATGAAGTCCTATTTCTGTCAGGATGAGTACGGGCAGATAGCGCCGGTGTACTCCATCTCCGCAGGGCTGGATTATCCCGGAATCGGACCGGAACATGCAAACCTGCATGACACAGGCAGGGCGCAGTATGTGCCTGTCACTGATGACGAGGCGGTTGACGCCTTTGAGTACATTGCCAGAACGGAAGGAATCATCTGTGCGGTGGAGAGCGCCCACGCTGTGGCCCATGTGAGAAAGATTGCGAAGAATTACAGTCCCGATCAGAGCATTATAATCTGCCTGTCCGGAAGGGGCGATAAGGATGTGGCTGCGATTGCCAGATACCGGGGCGTTGACCTGCACGAATAGGGTGAAAAGAAATAGTGAGAGAAGAACGGGAAAGGGAGGAGAGGTTGAAAAAAATGAAGACTTTAAATAACAAACTGGATAAAGTGTTTAGTACACCAAACGGTAAAGCATTTATCTGTTTTTTGACGGCGGGGGATCCTGCTGCGGATTGTACCGTGGAATATATTCTGGAGATGGAGAGGGCGGGAGCGGATCTGGTTGAAATCGGCATTCCTTTCTCTGACCCCACGGCGGAAGGGGTTGTTATTCAGGATGCCAACATCCGTGCGCTGAAAAACGGAATGACTACGGACGGGGCATTTGAGATTGTACGGCGGGTCAGGGAGAAATCTCAAATCCCTCTGGCGTTCATGACCTATGCAAATCCGGTGTTCCATTACGGCTATGACAGGTTTTTTACAAGGTGCGAGGAGCTTGGCATCGATGCTATTATCATCCCTGATATGCCCTATGAGGAAAAGCGGGAGATGGAGGAGCCTGCAAATGCCCATAATGTGGCACTGGTCTCCATGATCGCCCCCACGTCTGAGGACAGGATTCAGACTATTGCTTCCGAGGCGAAGGGATTTATCTATGTGGTGTCTTCCATGGGCGTCACAGGGGTACGCAGTGAGATTAAGACGGACCTTGGCGCCATTGTGGAGAGCATCCGCAAGGTAACGGATGTGCCCTGTGCCATCGGTTTTGGAATCAGTACACCCGAACAGGCCAAAAAAATGGCTGCAGTGTCCGACGGGGCCATTGTGGGAAGTGCTATCGTGAAGCTGATCGCAAAGTACGGGGAACAGGCGGGACCTGAGATTTACAAATATGTAAAGAGTATGAAAGATGCCGTGGGGGAATGCGGCAGATAAATAATGTGCTCATGATCAAAGAACAGGGGGAAGAGCAGCCGGGCGTTTTGCCTGAGTGCTCTTCCCCCTGTGTGATTGCCGGTGAAAATGGATTTGTACGGCGGCTTACGGTCTTAAGCCCATTCCGCCCTCCAGTGTAAGGGTTTCGCCGGAGAGATACTTGAAATCGGGAGAAGCCAGCTGCACGCAGACGCGGCCGATCTCTTTCTCCACATCCCCGTAATGTCCCATGGGAGGCATGTGTACGTTTGCCTTGAAGGCATCGGGATATGCCTTTTCAAACTGCTCCAGCTGAGCTGTCCATGCCAGCGGGCAGATGACATTTACATTGATGCCGTCCTTGCCCCACTCAGTAGCCGCCACTCTGGAGAGACCTCTGATGCCTTCTTTTGCTGCAGCGTACGCGCATTGTCCGAAGTTACCGAACAGTCCTGCGCCGGAAGCAAAATTGATGACGGTTCCCTTAGTTTCCTTCAGGTGCGGATAGCACGCCTTCATGTAGTAAAAAGCAGCATACAGGCCGGAGTAGAGAGCCAGATCAAATTGTTCTGTGGTGTGATCGGCCAGTGTCACGCCGGAGGCGGATGCCTGAGCGTTGTTGATCAGAACGTCAATTCTTCCGAAAGCGTCCATTGTCTGTCGTACAACATCATTTACGGAAGCTTCATTGTCGGAGCCTGCGGAGACATCTGCTGCAATGGCCAGCACCTTGATCCCGTAGAGGCGCTCCAATTCTTCCTTTGCATCCTCAAGCTTTTTAACGTTTCGTCCGGTGATAACCAGATTTGCCCCTTCTTTTGCATAGGCGGTAGCAATACCGTAGCCGATGGAGCCACAGGAACCATCGGACAGGACAGCTCGTCCGCCGCCTGTGATAATCGCAGTCTTACCTTGTAAAAAACCCATGTTATACCCTCCTGTTTGTTTATTAAGTGCATTGACCTTATTATAGCAAGTGCAATACGTGCGGTCAAGCAGGAGAGGGCGATCCACAGTATTTTGAAGATCTCTTTTTCGGAATTGCGTGTCCGGTATTAATGGGTTATAATTGCGCTAACAAACTTATCTTAGAGAACATACTATAAACAGTTAGAAAAGAGGTCTTGAAATGGATTCAAAAGAGATTTTTAAAGATGTAAATATATATTCTATCAATTTTATTAATAATAAAAATGATATAAAGATAGATTTTATTGATAGTTTGTCTAATAGTGGAAAATTTTGTGGAAGTTTAGTTTGTTTAGATATAAAAATGTTTAATATGGTGACGAGTGAAGATGATGATTTAAGGTTTCCGCAGGTCATCTGTGATGTCTATACTATAGAAAAGAATGAAAAAATGTATGTTAACTTAATGGGTGGAAATTATGAAATAGAAATAATTTGTACTGATATAAGGG
>CAMWJV010000066.1 GCA_947174665.1 uncultured Lachnospiraceae bacterium | reverse complement strand
CTTGATTTTTGTGCCTTTAATATTAAGGCTGAAATTATGTTTCGCAATTGCCTAACAATTTTCAATCGAACATATGTCTGATTACCTTTTTGATTACCCTTTGCTTTTAGACAACAAAAAAACCTTGAAAATTCAAGGTTTTTCAGAGCAGATGACGGGAGTCGAACCCGCCTCCTCAGCTTGGGAAGCTGATGTACTACCGATATACTACATCTGCTTAGTCACAAGACATCTGCCTTAACGAAAGTTATTATAGCATATACTTCAAAATATATCCAGTAAAATTTTATTTTTTTATGAAATAGCCCCCAGCCACCGAAGCGCGTTTTCAATTCCGTTGTCATTGATATCCGTGCTCACATAATCGGCAATTTTCTTCACGTCCTCTGTGGCGTTTCCCATGGCAATACCCACATGGGCCCGTTCAATCATAGGAATATCGTTACTGCTGTCACCAACTGCCACTGTCTCTTCCATGGAAATCCCCAGCGCTCCGGCTACAAAGTCCATGGCGCTGGCTTTGGAAAATCCCTTGGGTATGATTTCGAAAAAGCCGCCCCTTCTGTCCACGAAATCCAGTCTGTCCGCAAATTCCCTGCGGAACCCGTCCATTTTTTCCACTCTGTCAGCATATGCAAAAAATTTATCAAAATGGCCGGGTGCCTCCTGAAAGCTGCCATAGCAAAATTCATCAAAACGGCTGATAAATCTGCGATAGGTCTCCGTAAAAATCCTGTCATCGCTGTCACGGTAATTATTTTCGGTGCCCTCAAGACAGGCGTCAATCTCATATCTGCGCAGCCCGTCAATAATGCGGGTGCCATCCTCCGGAGAAAAAGTCTCATGCAGCAGCGTCTCGCCCCGGTAGACCACCATGGTGCCGCAGCCCATGATCAACCCGTCAAATTCTGTCTGCTCCGTAAGTTCGGTTCCCACCAGCGTCTGAGTTCTGCCCGTATTGATCATGCAGATATGTCCGTTCGCCCTGGCATGCTGAACAGCATCTCTGGCGCTTTTCGGAATCACGCGCCCGTCTTCACCCACCAGCGTTCCGTCTATGTCAAAAAATATCAGCATCTCTCAGCTTTAACCTCCCGGAATAAAATCTCCTGTACAGTAAAACCAAGCCCGGCAGAACATTCCGCCGGGCTCATGTATTCTGTATTCTTATGCAACCTTGGATTTAGCCAGTTCCGCAAGGGTCTTGAAGCCCTCCGCATCGTTGACAGCCATCTCAGCCAGCATCTTTCTGTTCATATCAACTCCTGCAAGTTTCAGACCATACATAAACTTGCTGTAAGAAAGGCCATTGATTCTTGCAGCCGCATTGATACGTGCGATCCAAAGCTGTCTGAACTGACGCTTTCTCTCTTTTCTGCCTGCATATGAGCTGGTAAGCGCTCTCATAACAGCCTGCTTTGCTACTCTGTACTGCTTGCTCCTTGCTCCTCTGTAGCCCTTTGCAAGCTTTAAGACTCTATTATGTTTTTTCTTGGCATTCATGCCGCCTTTGATTCTTGCCATATCTCTTTTCCTCCTTAACCAAGCCTATAAATCTTATAAATAAGGTAAAATCTTCTTCATGTTCTTTACATTTGTTTCATCTGTCATAGCCGGCTTTCTCAGATTACGCTTATTCTTCGTAGTCTTCTTAGTCAAGATATGGCGCTTGTAAGCCTTGTTTCTCTTTAACTTACCCGTTCCTGTCAGTTTAAAACGCTTTGCAGCCGATCTGCTTGTCTTCATCTTGGGCATAACATATTCCTCCTAAACTTAAATTAATCTATTTTAACTTTCGCTAACCAGCGTACAATACACTAGCGCTTTTCAGTTAAAAACATTGTCATACTCCTGCCTTCTACCTTAGGTGCTTTCTCCACTACCGAAATATCGGACAGGCTCTCAGCAAAATCATCCAGAATGTGTTTGCTGTTGTTCATGTGCGCCATCTCACGACCGCGGAAACGAAGCGTCACCTTCACCCGGTCGCCCTTGGTAAGAAACTTTCTCGCCGCGTTGATCTTGGTGTTCAGGTCGTTTGTGTCAATGTTGGGAGACAGTCGAATCTCTTTAATTTCAATAACTCTCTGCTTTTTCTTTGCCTCCTTCTCCTTCCTGACCTGCTCGTACTTGTACTTACCATAATCCACAATCTTGCACACAGGGGGCTTTGCCGTAGGCGCAATCTTCACAAGATCAAGGCCCGCGTCCTCAGCCATCTTCAAAGCATCCCTTGCAGACATGATCCCCAACTGTTCGCCGCCCTCGCCAATCAGGCGTACCTCTTTGTCCCTAATCTGCTCGTTAATCATTAAATCGCTAATGGTCGTACCCTCCATAAAAAAAGAAAATAAAAAGCGGACAGCATAGCTATCCACCTGAATTCATCTCAATACAACCTCTCTGCACTTTTATAAGCAGGAAGACCATATAAAATCTGAACACTTACTGACCCGATTGTCGTAAGGTGAGAGTGGATACTCTGCTTGCTGGCATGTTTTTCACATGCTCAAATAGAATATCATACACTCCCACCTTTGTCAATAGTTATTTTTACTTTTTCTAGTCCCGCAATATGCTGACGCACTTAACCGGTGTGCGATAATTATACTTGCTGATTTTGATTCCTGTCTTGGGGCTGCTGGCATGAATCACACGTCCTCCGCCAATGTACAGCGCCACATGGTTGATCGTGCCGGAGCTGTTGGCATAGAACACCAGATCACCGGGCTGCAGTTCGGATGCCTTAATCTTCGTTCCCATTTTAGCCTGGGAGCCGGAATGGTGAGGCAGCTTAACACCGAACTTCTTGAATACGCTGAGCACAAATCCGGAACAATCCGCACCCTTTGTCAGGCTGGTCCCGCCCCAGACATAAGGATTTCCGAGGAACTGCTTTGCATACTCAACAAGCTCTACCCTGACATCGGACACACCTGCGCCATACAGAAGCTCTGTCATGGTAACCGCCGTATCCAGCCTTTCCTTCACTGTCACATAATCTGCGGACACATACGCATCCTCGCCATCGATAGACACCTTGATCCATCCCTCAAGCGTCTCTAAATATTCCAGTTCTTCACCCTTCAGCACCTGAGTCAGCACCGCACTGTCGGTACTTGCCTGGTCTCTCACATTCAGCCCGTCCACATTCGCAATCGCCACTGTGCAGACCAACTCGTTTGCCTTCATCTTGGCGTCCGGCCCCGTAAGCAGATAATCAAGGCTGACATAGCCTTCCACTTCCCCTGAAGTGATATGCGCCCAGCCATCCTCGGTCATATCCAGTACCTCACAGGCAGAATTCTTCGGCATCTTTCCCACCAGTTTGCCGCTGATGGACGGACTTTCCCGGACATTCAGGTTACCGCTCTCCACATCCGCTATGCCGATATTGGTGTATCCCCAGGATGCTCCCTGAGCCTGCTGGGCTGCCTCAATATATTCTTCAGTAGACAGCCTTGCTTCCAGCACGGAAGCAATTCCCGCCGTCGGCATAACATCTTCCTCTGCGGATACCTGTATGGGCTCCGCACAAAGTGTAAACACCAGCGCGGCTGAAATAACAGCGGTTATCTTTTTATACTTAAAATGACTCATTCGTAATTTCCCTCAAATTTGACTAGTTGTTTACAAATATGTTACAGATTTGTTACATCAAGAAAATTATACAATTACCTTGGCCTTCTGTCAACTATTTCTACAAAATTTGAGTCGAAATTTCTAATCATTTCAGCCTTCTGCCGCCTCCGCCTCTTTCTCTGCGTCAGTAACGGCAAATGCAATATTGATGGCATGATCCGCAACCCTCTCCAGCCCGGATACCACATCGGAGAATATCATACCGGCCTCCGGTGTACACTCTCCTTTTGTCATACGCTGTATATGGAACTTTTGCAGCGCCCTTTCCTTTTCATCTACCATATCCTCCAGCCTTTTAACCTCTCCCATATGGCTCTCATCGCCTTTGACAAACATATCAATGGAATACTGGATAAGCTTGTTCACCATATCCAGCATCTCGCCCATCTCCTTCTGAGCCTCCTTGCTGAAGGATACTCCGCTCTCCCTGCGCTGCCTTGCAGCATCAGCCACATTCTCCGCATGGTCGCCGATCCTCTCAATATCGTTGGCCACATGGAACAGGGCGCCAATACTTTTCAAGTCCTCTATGGGAAGGGTCGTCTGGTTAATCTTCACCAGATAATCCGTGATGGCATGATTCAGGAAATCGATATTTTTCTCCACCTCGTAAACCTCTTCAATGTCCTCCTCATCCAGGGTTATCAGCGCATTCATGGCCCGGTTCAGGTTTTCGCTTGCCAGGGAAGCCATGCGGTCCAGCTCCTTCACCACTTCCACCACCGCCGTCGCAGGGTTGAACACCACCTTGTCTCCGATGTACTTCAGCTGATAGCTCTCTCTGTAGCCCACTTTTTTATCCTCGCCGGGCACACAGATACAGGCCAGTTTCACGATCCACTTTGCAAAGGGGAACAGCACGATTACCTGGAATACCTTGATCAGAATATGGGCATTTGCCACAAAGCGTCCATTATCGCTGGAAATTGCCCATATCATCTTCATCACAGGCTCCTCGGCCGCAAAAAGAACCACGTACAGGATCACTGTACCGATAACGTTAAACCAGAAATGGATCAGCGCTGTTCTCTTGGCATCCTTCTTGCCGGCAAGGGAAGTGAGCAGAGCCGTGCTGCAGGCGCCGATGTTACAGCCTAAAATAATATACAGAGTGATATGCAGAGAAAGCAGATCCTGATTCGCCAGAAGCAAAGCAATACTGACTGTCACGGAGGAGCTTTGAATCACGGAAGTCAGCGCCAGCCCCACAAGGGTTGCCATAAAGGGATTCTTCAGAGAGGCCAGCAGATTTACAATCTCCGGCACATCCTTCATGCCCGCCATGGCTGCCGACATGGTGCTGATTCCCAGAAACAGTATGCCGAAACCAATGATAATGTCCCCGAATTTCCTCACCTTTTCCTTCTTAATGAACATGGCGATCAACACTCCCGTCAGAAGGATCACAGGAGCATACGCCGACAAATTAAAGGAAACCAACAGTGATGTGACGGTGGTACCGATATTGGCGCCAAAGATAACGCCCGCCGCCTGATACATATTCATCAGCCCCGCATTTACAAAGCTGACTACCATGGCCGTACAGGCGGAAGATGACTGAATAATACCGGTAAATACGATACCTACCAGCATACCGGTGAAACGGTTGGTGGTGAATATTTCCAGAATATGGCGCAGCCTGGCTCCGGCAACCTTCTCTATAGAATCGCTCATAACCCGCATTCCAAACAGAAAAAGCCCCAAACCCCCTGCCATTGACAAAATTATGCTTGCATTCATGTTAATCACCTATTCACGCTAAAAAGCGCGCCATTTTTCTCCTGCCACAATATCCTCTTTCAACTGGCATCTCAGTGCTTCCATATCTTCAAAATGCCGCTCCGGCCTGCGGAACGCATGCAGATATACCTCAATATCCTCGCCGTAAATCTCTCTGTCAAAGCTATAGAGATAAGACTCTATCCCCATGATACCCTCGTCTGTCACCGTGGGCTTACAGCCCACATTGCTGATAGAGCGGTAAGTACGGCCTCCGGCGCGCACACTGGAATAATAAACTCCCACAGGCGGCAGCAGCTTGTCCGGCCCCGGAATAACATTAACTGTGGGAAATCCCATTGTTCTGCCGATGTGTTTCCCTTCCACCACTCTTCCCGCAACCATGTAGGGCATACCCATCAGCTTCTCAGCAGTCACAAGGTCTCCCTCCTCCACCTTGCTCCGCAGATAGGTGGAGCTGACCTCCCTGCCGTCCAGACAGGCCTTCTCGATGGTTTTCACCCGAAAGCCCAGCTCCGGCCCCAGCTTTCGCAGAAAATCTGCATTGCCTTGGCCGCCCGCTCCGAAAGACAGGTCGTTTCCTGCAGCGATAAAACGGGTACTCATGCGCCTGACCAGTATCTCACGGACAAACTCTTCCGGTAAAATTGCAGCTGTCTCCAACCTCATGGGAAACTCAATCAGTATGTCTATGTTCATGCGTTCAAATAACAACCGTTTTTCTTCCCGTGTAGTCAGCTCCAGCCCGTCAGACTGTCCGAATAGTACTGCAGGCGCAGGGTCAAAGGTAAACACGCATGACGCGAGCCCCTTGCGCTTAAAGGACAGTATCTCCTCCAGAAGTCTCCTGTGGCCGATATGCACCCCGTCAAATTTACCGATTGCCACCGCAGTCTCTTTTTCCAGATAAAAATCAGTTGTGTTGCTGATAATCTCCATAACATACCCATTCCCATCTAATGTTACAGACCGGCCCGGTACTCACAAAAACATTTTAACCGGCTTGTACCACTGCCTCTGTCCGTCATAGGCATAAATGCCCGCGAAACTGCCGTCAGCACGGTAAAAGCGAACCCACTGCCCGGGCTCATGCTGCTTTTTTTCCTCTGTCTGCCCCGGATAAAGAGCATTGCCGTTGTCGAGAAGCCGCAGATTCTCCTCGCTGACGTGGAGTGCCGGGCAGTCCTCAAACACGCTGTCTACCGGCAGAACGGCCTCTTCCAGCCTTCCCCGATCCTTCAGCTGCTGCAAATCTCCCAGCGTCAGCGCCTTCTCAAGCGTAAACTTTCCCACCGCCGTCCGCCGGAGGCTCTGCATGGTTCCGCCACATCCGAGCCTGGCGCCGATGTCCGCACACAGGGTTCTGATATAAGTACCCTTGGAGCAGACTACGCGCATCTTTACCACAGGCAGCCTGCACTCCAAAATCTCCATCTCCAGAATTCTTACCGGTCTTGCCCTGCGTTCTATCTCTTTACCGGCTCTGGCAAGCTCGTACAGCTTTTTACCGTCAACTTTCAACGCGGAGTACATGGGGGGAATCTGCTCGTAATCACCCAGAAAGCTTTTACATGCGGCTAACACCTCCGCTTCCTCCGCCCTCACATGCCTCTGCACAAGAATGCGACCCGTAATATCCTGGGTATCCGTATCCACTCCCAGCAAAAGCTCCGCAACATACTCCTTGTCCCTGTCCGTCAGCATGTCGCACAGTTTTGTGCCGCTGCCCAGACACACAGGAAGCACGCCTGTTGCCATGGGATCCAGCGTGCCGGTATGTCCTATTTTTTTCTGCCCGCAGATCCCCCTCATCTTCGCCACAACATCATGGGAGGTAAATCCCGGCTCCTTGTCAATAATGATAACTCCGTTGAACATGCTCAATCTCCGGAATTTCTTAATTGTTTTTCAATATGCAGAGACAGATTATTGACACAGTCGTAGAACGTCCCGTGCATATTGCAGCCTGCCGCCCTTGCGTGTCCGCCGCCGCCGAAATAAGACGCCACCTCCGCCACATTGACGGATTCATCAGAGCGCAGGCTCACCTTATATTCCAGCACTCCCGTCTGGTACATAAAAATGGCGCAGGAGATTCCTTTAATGTTGCGCAGCTGATTTACGATGCCATCCATATCCTTGGGGCCAACCTCATAAAAGTCCATAGCTTTCCTGTCTATGACGCTTACAATACACCTGTTATCTAAAAAGCGTATACTCTCCAGCAGGGCTCGCCCCATAATATGGCTCTGCACATAAGTTTTTTGATAAAATGTCTCCTGAATTAATCTGGGAAAATCAAATCCGTACGAAATCAGCTTTGCTCCCTTTTCCATTGTGGCCGGCGTAGTATTGGAATACTGGAATACACCGGTATCATGGATAATACCGACATAAATTGCCATGGCAAGCTCCCTGTCCAGCTTTTCCGGATCAATCAGATCATAGACCAGCTCACAGGTAGAACCTACTTCAGGCTTAATATAATTTACGTCTCCGACACCCGGGTTGCTGATATGGTGGTCGATATTAACCGTCTTCTTCGCCGCACGGAAATATTTTTCCGCCTCTCCCAGCCTCTCGGCATCACAGTCCATGGAAAAGAAGACGTCAAAGGGCTCCTCCTCGGGAAACTCGGAAATAATTTCATCAAAGCCCTTGATCTCCCTGAAAATTTCCGCCGGCTTCTCCAGGAACACCTTTATCTCCGCCTCCGGCAGGCATTTCCGCAGATATATCTGCATGCTCAAAACCGCACCCACACAGTCTCCGTCCGGACGTACATGGCCGCTGATGCCAATCCTCCCGGCATCCTTACATTCTTGAATCAAGTTCATCTTTACTCTCCGTTGCCGCCCCGCCGCGTTCCTCGTCCAGGGCAATTACCTCGTCAATCCTGCGGGACATATTCACACCATACTCTATGGATTGATCTGCGACAAAGGTAATATCCGGCGTGTTGCGCAGATTAATGATTCTGGCAAGCTGCCTTTTGATATAACCCTCGGCGCTCTTCAGCCCCTGCAGCGTATTCTGCCGCGCCTCGTCGTCGCCCAGCACGCTTATCCATGCCTTGCAGCTCTTTAAATCCGGAGCCACCTCCACGGCAACCACGCTTGTCCACGGGCTGATCCTGGGGTCCTTGATGTCCCCCCGGATGATTTCAGCCAGCACACGCTGCACTTCCCCGTTGATACGGGTATTTTTGATACTGTTTTTTCTCATACTTTATTTCCTTTACAAACAAAAGCTTTTCGTCCTCTTACCTGGGTACCTCCACCATGATGTATGCCTCCACCATGTCAAGCTCCTGTATCTGGTCAAATCCCTCGAACACAAGTCCGCACTCGAAGCCTTCTTTCACTTCCTTCACATCATCCTTAAAGCGCTTCAGGGATGCCAATGCACCTTCATATATCTGCTCTTCGCCACGGGTAATGCGAATCTTGCATCCTCTCTGGAAGATTCCATCCTTGACGTATGAGCCCGCAATGTTACCAATCTGAGATGCCTTGAACACCTGGCGGATCTCCGCATGGCCGATGACCTTCTCCTCAAACACAGGATCCAGCATGCCCTTCATGGCAGCCTCAATATCCTCAATAGCCTGGTAGATGACCTTGTACAGTCTCACATCAACGCCTTCTCGCTCCGCCGTTGCCTTGGCTGTTGCGTCAGGACGAACATTAAAGCCAATGATTATGGCATTGGATGCGCTTGCCAGAGTCACATCGGACTCATTGATAGCTCCTACACCGCCATGGATGCACTTGACTACAATCTCCTCGTTGGACAGTTTCATCAGCGACTGCTTCACAGCTTCAACGCTGCCCTGTACATCCGCCTTGACAATCAGATCAAGCTCCTTCAAATTGCCCTCTTTAATCTGGGAGAACAAATCATCCAGAGACATCTTTGACTTAGTCTCCTCCAGCTTCCGCTCCTTATTCTGTGCAAGATAGGTATCTGCATAGGTCTTAGCCATCTTATCGTTATCATGAGCCAGGAACACCTCTCCTGCGCTGGGCACATCGGAAAGGCCCAGAATTTCCACCGGTGTGGACGGATCTGCTTCCTTCACTCTTCTGCCCTTATCGTCAATCATGGCTCTCACCTTGCCGTGGCAGGCGCCTGCAGAGATAAAGTCACCCATGTGCAGAGTACCCTTCTGAACCAGAACCGTAGCCACAGGACCACGGCCTTTATCCAGCTCGGCCTCAATAACAAGACCTCTTGCCCGGCGTGAAGGGTTTGCTTTCAGTTCAAGAATATCCGCCGTGAGCAGAATTGTCTCCAGCAGATTTTCAATGCCCTCACCGGACTTTGCGGACACAGGAACAAACTCCGTACTGCCGCCCCAGTCGGTGGCAATCAACTCATATTCCGTCAACTCCTGTTTTACGCGCTCAATGTTGGCAGAAGGCTTGTCGATTTTATTTACGGCCACAATAATCTCGATACCTGCCGCTTTTGCATGGTTGATTGCCTCAATTGTCTGCGGCATTACGCCGTCATCCGCAGCCACAACCAGAATTGCAATATCGGTAGAATTTGCGCCGCGCATACGCATGGCGGTAAACGCCTCATGTCCCGGGGTATCCAGGAATGTAATCTTCCTGCCCTTGATATTCACAGTATACGCACCGATGTGCTGTGTAATACCGCCGGCCTCCTTGTCGGTCACATTGGTCTGCCGGATTGCATCCAACAGAGAGGTTTTACCATGGTCAACGTGTCCCATAACACAGACCACAGGAGGTCTCTCAACAAGACTTTCTTCCTCCTCTTCGTCCTCCTTCAGAAGCTCCTCTATGACATCAACTTTTACCTCTTTCTCACAGAGAACGTCATATTCCATAGCAATGTTCTCTGCATCCTCATAGGAGACCTCCTGGTTCACGGTTACAATCTTTCCCTCCAGGAACAGCTTCTTTACGATTGCCGCAGGCTGAAGCTTCATCTTCTCGGCAAGTTCCTTGATGGTGATCATCTCCGGAAGAGTGATGACCTTGATCACTTCCTCCGCCACCTCTTCCTTCTTCTTTTCAGGCTTGATAAAGCGGCCGGGTCTGTTTTTCAGTGCTTCCTCTTCCTCATAGATATGATCCCTCTTGGATCTCTTATCCTTCTCAATATTACTTGCGCGCCTCTTTTCATCATCGCGCCTCTTTTCCATATCCTTTGCCGGTGTCTCTCCACCAAATCCCTTATTCTGGTTTCTGTCTCTGTATCCGGCTCCCTGTCCGCCATTGCCTCTGTTATAGCCGCTGTTATCGCGCGGCGCACCGTTAAAATTACGGTTACCGCTCTGACCAAAGCCAGACCCGCGGCTGCCACTCTGACCGCTATTGCCGCCCGGCCTGCCAGTTCTCGGATATCCGCTGCCGCTGCCTTCTCTGGAACCGCCATTTCCGTTTCCTCCTCTGGACTGAAACTGCCCGCGTTCCGGCCTGTCTCCTCTGGGACTGCCCTGTGCCCTGTTGTCACGATTGCCCTGATAACGGTTATCCTGGCCGCGATTGTCCTGTCCACGATTGTCCTGTCCACGATTGTCCTGTCCACGATTGCCCTGCCCACGGTTTTCCTGACTGCGATTGTCTCTTGCAGTTCTGTCTTCCTGACGGTGCTCACTCCTTTCAGGCCTGTTGTCCCTGGACTGTACCTGAACGATCTCCGTCTGAACTGCCGGCTTTGCAGGCGCTGCCTTAACCTCCTGCTTCTCACCTTCCGGCTTTGCCTTCGGCTGAGGCCTGGAGGGTACCATCTGTACACTCGGCGCGGGAGAAGGCGGCGTCAAAGGCTTAATAGGTGTATGCGCAGGCGCGGCATTTTGATTTCTGCGGTCACCGAAGCCGTTATTTCCACCCTGAGGCCTCTTCTGCCCTCCCTGTCCCTGGGGTTTCCCATTGTTTCCTCCCTGACCGTAGCGCTGCTGCCCGGGCATCTTGGAATTCTGTGAATTGTTCACAAAAATAATGGTTTTCTTCTTTTTAGGTGCCTCTGCAGAAGGCTTCCCCGGTGACTGTTTATTCTGTGTCGGTTCCTTCTGGGTCGGCTCTTTCGACCCTGCTCCCCCTTCATTTGAAACCGCTTTCGACGGCGTCTTATCCTCCTTCGCCGGTTTCTCCGGCGAGGCTGCGGGCTTCGCTTCGCTCTTGCCGAATGCCTTTCTCACAGACTCCGCCACATCCTCTTCCACAGAACTGCTTGCTGATTTGGCTTCGATGCCCTGTCCCTGCAAAAAGCTCTGTATCTCCTTACTTTGTTTATCCAATTCCTTAGCGAGCTCATGTATCCTAATCTTCGCCATGCTTTCCTCCATCTCCACCCTCAACGGTGCCTTTCCATTCTTTCTTTTGCTCTGTCAGCAGACTGATCAGTGAGTTTGCCAGCCCGGCATCACACACGCCCACCGATGAACGCAGGTCCTTCCCGATTGCATGCCCCAGGCCTTCCTTCGTTCCCCAGCGAAATACCGGAATACTGTAATACTGACACTTGTTCGTGAACAGCTTGACAGTGTTGTCCGATGCATCCTCCGCTATGATCACCAGCCCGGCGGAGCCTTTTTTGACTGCCTCCAGAGTCTGCGTCTCCCCGCTGACCAGGTTCCGCCCTCTCATGGCAATTCCCAGAAGTGAAAAAATCTTATTCTGTCTCAAGTTTCTCAAATTCCTCCTCCAGAGTATCATACACTTCCCTGGGAATACTCATTTTGAAAGAGCGCTCCAGCCCCTTGTTCTTACCGGCCTTTTGCAGACATTCCCTGCTCCTGCATATATATGCGCCTCTTCCGTTCTTTTTGCCTGTCGCGTCCAGACAAATCTGATTTTCAGATGTCTTCAGGACCCTTATCATGTCCTTTTTCCCTTTCATTTCACCACAGCCCACACACTGCCTCAAGGGTACTTTTTTTGCCATATTTTCTACTCCTGAATGGGTTCGGATTCTTCAAACTCCTCGTAGCCGTCCTCCCCCTGTTCCTCATACTCTTCGTAACCGTCGTCCTCGTACTCCTCCTCATCCAGATAGTCCTCATACCGGAATCCGGGAGCATCCTTCGCCTGAGTCTCGGACTTGATATCAATTTTGTAGCCGGTCAGTCTTGCGGCAAGTCTTGCATTCTGACCTTCCTTACCGATGGCAAGCGACAGCTGATAGTCAGGCACCACCACCTTTGCCGTCTTCTCATCCGGGTCGGCAAACACCGCTACGATCTTTGCGGGTGACAGCGCATTCTGAATCAGCAGACCGGGGTTTTCATCCCAATTCACAATATCTATCTTCTCTCCGCGCAGTTCTTCCACAATGGCGTTGACTCTCGCCCCGTTCATACCCACGCAGGCCCCTACCGCATCCACATTGGGGTTGTTGCTCCATACCGCGATCTTGGTACGGCTGCCTGCCTCACGGGCAATACTCCTGATCTCAACGGTTCCGTCCTTGATTTCAGTAACCTCGGATTCAAACAGTCTCTTTACCAGTTCAGGATGAGTACGGCTCACGTTGATGCGAGGGCCCTTGGGTGTGTTTTTCACCTCCAGAATATAGACCTTGATGCGCTCGGTGGGACGGAATATCTCGCCCTTCACCATTTCGCTCTCGCTCAGCAGGGCATCCGCCTTGCCCAGGTTGATGCTGATATTTCTGCCCACATATCGCTGGACAACACCGGTGACAACATCCTTCTCCTTCTCATAATACTGATTGTAGATAGCGCTTCTCTCTTCTTCACGGATTTTCTGGAGAATCACGTTCTTTGCATTCTGGGTGGCAATACGTCCGAACTCCCTGGACTTAATCTCCACGTGAAGCATATCACCCACCTTTGCCCTGGAGGAAATCTCCTTTGCGGCATCGAGAGATATTTGAAGGCAGTCATCCTCCACATCATCCGCGGATTCAACAACTTCTTTCTCAGCATACACCAGAAAGTCGCAGGTTTCCCTGTCAATCTCAACATGTACGTTATCCGCCTTTCCGAAGTGGTTCTTGCAGGCGGTGAGCAGAGAGTTCTCTATTGCCTCAAAGAGCGTCTCTTTGCTGATCTCCTTCTCCTTCTCCAGAATATCAAGTGCCTCCATCAATTCACTGTTCATTTCTTTTCCTTTTCCTCCATTCCGGCTCATACAGCCTGCTTATGTCATATATTTCCTGTTTATAGTTTCAAGGCCAGCCTGACCAGCGCTATATCTGACCGACTGAATGTCCTGGTCGCATCCCCCTCCCGGACAGTCAGTGTCTGGCTGTCAAAGCTCTCCAATATTCCGACAAACTCCTTGCATTCTTCCACCGGCTTATAGAGCTTGATCTCCACCTCTTCGCCGAGGCTTGCCTGCAAATGCCTGTCTTTTTTCAGCGCCCTGCCAAGGCCCGGGCTGCTGACCTCCAGGATATAGGCGTCAGGAATAAAATCCTCCCTGTCCAGCATATCGGACAGTGCCCTGCTCACCTTCTCGCAGTCCTGGATGTTTACGCCCTCCGGCTTGTCAATGTAAGCCCTTAGATAATAGTCGCTGCCTTCCTTTACATACTCAACATCATAGACGGAAACACCGTTAGCCTCTGCAATGGGCGCAAGCAATCCTTCTGTTCTCGCCTCATATTCTTCCCTCCTGGACATTCCCCGCCTCCTGTTCTCTATTATTTCACTGCACACTGCAGCCGCTGAACGCCGATTCCACGCTTTCACCGGCATCCGGGAAATGGTGGCCTTTAGTCGCTCCAACATGCAAGTAAGAGTGGCTTGCGGCCACTCTTACTCTGATAATCATCATTTACAGTACAAAGTATAGTCCTGAATCCGGAAAATGTCAATATATTTTTCCAAAAAGAAAATACCTTTACAAACACATTCTTCTGAACTATAATCTTTTCTGCTATTAATATTATTAATAAAATCAGATTTTAAGGAGAATGTATTATGAAAAAAGCAGCATGTGCCCTTTTGATTGCAGGATGCAGTATTCTTCTTGCCTCCTGTGGCGGCGACAATTCCAGAAGTGCCGGCAAAGACCGGTCATCCCAGCCTGATTCCGCGCCCAGGCTTACAACCCCGTCCGACACTGAGACCACACCTCAGCCTTCCGAAGAACCCCAGGAAGAGGACCTGGATAAGCTTGTCGACAGACTGTGCCAGGGCGAATACCTTACGGATTCCGACGGGAACAGTATTCCTGACCCTGACTACCTTCCGCTGCCGGATTTTGAAAAGCTTTCGGAGAACTCCGTGTTTGACGTAAATTGGGATACCACGGAAGGATCCTATATGGCCGGAACTTCCTTTCTCATGAAGACGGACTTGACAGAGGAACCCCTTTTGATTTCGGCAATTCATTATTTTGGAAAAGAAGATTACGTATCAGGTGCAGAGCTTGCCGATTATGTAACCGGCGGAGAACTGTATGATATTTTGAAGGATGGTTCTGCAGCGGACGGTTCCGTCAGTTCCGTCATTACGATTCCCGATGCCGCCGCATTTGGCTATGAAGAAACCTGCGGAAAGGATGTAGCCGCTTTCACGGTAGAGAACCTTTCTTCCATGAACGCCCTGCCCATGGCATCTCAGCCCTGCCAGCCCGGTGATGTGATTTATCTCGCCGCATATTTAAGCCAAGACGGCAGCTATACTTATGACGACTTCCTGTACCCCTGCATCGTGCTTGAGGATGACGGGACGGAACTTTATTATGTACTGGCAGATGTTTTCCTGACAGGCGGAGCAAGCGGTGCGCCTCTGCTCAACAGTCAGGGTGAGGTAGTGGGCATCCACATAGCTTCCGGCGGCTCTACACGCTATGGACATTCCATACAGAGCATTTACGGACAGTTAAAAAACGCTCAATCCGCTAAATAAAATATTTTCCACCTGTGCGGCTGCAACCCATTCGCAAATGAGCAAAACGCGGATGCATAAGCAGACACAGGTGGAATATTTTTTCCCTCATTTTCAATTCATTATGGCTTGTTTTTCTTCTGCACACATTATATATTGAACTAAAAAACCAAGAGACCATGCAATGTCTCTCGGTTCATAATATCTGCCTCATATCCATTTCTATTTTAGGCGTATGTACATCGTATAGCTTACCACAAAATTAATTACAAGTCTACTCTTTTTTTAATTTCCTGCTAAACTTTTATTTATCAGCTGATAAATACCAAAGGAGGGATTCATTTTGATAGAATTTAATGATATCTGCAAAAGCTATCGGGTAGCCCGACGCGATTCCGGGTTCGGCAACGCGGTAAGATCGCTTTTCAAAAGAGAATACAACACAATTAATGCCATAAACCATATCAGTTTTTCCATAAGCGATGGCGAAATGGTAGGTTATATCGGTCCGAACGGAGCAGGTAAGAGCACCACCATCAAAATATTAAGCGGAATATTGACGCCGGACAGCGGAACATGTGTAGTAAATGGTCAGGTGCCATGGAAGGACAGGAAGGAGTATGTCCGGCAGATAGGTGTTGTTTTCGGGCAGCGCTCGCAATTATGGTGGGATATTCCGGTCATGGATTCCTTTGAGCTTCTGCAGGCCATTTACTCCATACCCGCACCGAGGTATCGAAACAAACTGGACGAACTGACGCAGCTTTTACATCTGGAGGAAATATTAAAAACACCCACAAGGCAGTTGTCTTTGGGCCAGCGTATGCGCTGTGAGATCGCCGCATCGCTGCTGCATGAACCCAAGCTGCTGTTCCTGGACGAGCCCACGATCGGATTAGACGCAGTGTCCAAGATTGCAGTCCGTGACTTCATAAAAAAGATGAATGAAGAACATAAAACCACTGTGATCCTGACCACACATGATATGCAGGATATTGAAGCAATCACCAGGCGCGTGATCCTGATCGGCAGAGGACAGAAGCTGATGGACGGCACTCTGGAAGATCTGCGCCTGGAAGCAGAATCTTTGGAATCGGAAAACGAAGGCTCTGAATCGGATATTGACCACATTATAGCGAGTCTCTATGCAAAACTGAACATTATGTAGGAGGCGGATATGAGAAAATATTATGGTTTTTTTAAGCTTCGATTCGCCACCGGACTTCAGTACCGCATGGCATCCGTCACAGCCCTGACGACGCAGCTTATCTGGGGATTGATGGAATGTCTGGCATACAAAGCGATCGCAGAAGCTTCCGGCGGCAATCTGCCGATGAATTATTCTTCCATTGTGACATACATCTGGCTGAAAGAAGCATTTCTGGTCCTTTTTAATACATGGGCAGCGGATAATGATCTTTTTGCAATGATAGCAAACGGAAACATTGCATATGAGCTGTGCCGTCCGGTGTCAATCTATTCCATGTGGTTTTCAAGAACCACCGGAGCAAGGATAGCTGAAGTAATTATGAGGTGCATTCCCGTATTATTATGTGCGTTTCTGATGCCGAAGGCCTATAGAATGACCCTTCCGGTAAATAGCTCCTCCTTTTTGCTGTTTCTGCTCACCTTATTCTTAGCGCTTGGGATAACAGTCACATTTTGTATGATCGTCTATATGCTGTGCTTTTTTACGATTTCACCCCAGGGCTGGAGAATGGTATTGACGGGAGCGGTAGAGTTTCTGTCAGGGAATATTATACCGCTTCCGTTTTTTCCGAAAAAATATTTGTTTTTAGTAGAGCTGTCTCCGTTTGCCTATATGCAGAATGTTCCGTTTCGGATATACAGCGGAGATCTTGCCGGAAGGGAAATATATCAATGTATATTAAAGCAGATTTTCTGGCTGGTGACATTAATGCTTTTGGGGATTGCCGTATGGAAACGTGCTGAAAAAAGAATCATAATACAGGGAGGCTGAATTTGCAGGTTAAGAAAGGAGCAGGGTTATTATTATGAAGATCAGAAAAAATTTAAAATTATACTTTAAGTATGCCTCTGTCTGTACACAGAGTGTAATGCAATATAAACTGTCCTTTTTGCTGATGATAATTGCGCGGTTCATGATAGCATTTTGTGAACTGATCGCGATTCAGTTCTTATTCTCCGGATTTACACAGATAAAGGGATACACCTATGGAGATGTTTTGCTTTGCTTTTCCGTCATTCAAATGTCCTTCACATTTGCGGAACTGTTTGGCAATGGATTCAAAGCGTTTTCGGGAATGGTGAGGGGAGGCGAATTTGACCGGATGATGGTCAGACCATGCAGTCTGATTCTTCAGGTAATAGGGGCCAGATTCGAGGTAGGAAGAACCGGGCCTTTATTGACTGCTCTTATTACGCTGGTGCTGGGGATCAGGCATAGTCAGATTCCATGGAAAGAAAGCATTCCAGGGAACATAATGACTATATGGACAATGGCTGCCATGATCATAGGAGGCACGTTATTGTTTATAGGACTGTTCATGCTGGAGGCCAGCTTTTGCTTCTTTTCCATTGAAGATACTTCTCTGATCAATGTACTGACATACGGGGCAAAATCCCATGGCAAGTATCCCATAGACATTTACGGAAAAGGAATCCTGCGGTTCTGTACGTATGTTATTCCATATACATTGATTCAGTATTATCCCCTGCAGTTTTTGCTGGGTAAAACACGCAATCGGTATCTGGCTTTTTATCCGCTCGGAATTATTGTGTTTTTGCTTATCTGTTATTCCATATGGCGGTTTGGAGTAAAGCACTATAAGTCATGTGGTTCGTGAAAATGCTAAACTGTGGGCTGTCGCACTTTGATATGCTCCCTTCTAGGTAGACAAGTGAAATAATAAAAGCTTGTCACTTAGGA
>CAMWJV010000065.1 GCA_947174665.1 uncultured Lachnospiraceae bacterium | reverse complement strand
GTTCTTCCTGTTCCTGACGTCTCAGCCGCGCATCTTCCTTGCGGCGTTCTGCATCCTCTCTGCGCTGTTCCGCAATCTCCCTGCGGCGCTCCGCATCCTCTCTGGAAAGCTCCCGCATACGGCTTCCACCCTCCCTGACACTTTTCAGCAGGGATCTTTCCGTCAGCAGAATCAGACTTATCACTGAGCAGAGCAGAACCACTAATACTGTTCCGAGGGCACCCAGATAATGCTGCAGCAGAAAACTTACGCTTCCCCCAAGGACACCTCCCCCGTTCTTCGCATCCCGGCAGTTTTCATAAATTGTCTTAATATTATATTCTGTCATTCCGGCAGAATTCTTGACAATCAGATCACATACAGCCCCCAGCATGAGAAACAGGACGAACCCTGCAATCATCTTTCTCACCGCATTCGGATTTCCCTCATTGGCAAACCGAAAAGCAACCGCAAGAAACAGGAGAACCGGTGCCGCATATGCCGTAAAACCGAATACACCAAAAAGAAAGCCGCTGACTGCGTCTCCCACAGGTCCGATAATACCGAAATTACAGCAGAACAGAATAACCATCAGCACAAAAAGCGCAATCAGCCCAATCTCATGGAACAAAGCTCCTTCTTCTGCCGTCCCTTGCATATTATCCGCTTTTTTTTCTATCCTTCTGTTTTGACCTCCCGATTTTGTACTTCCGGAATTTCTTCTATTTTGTGAAGATGATGCCTTTTTGCCGGTAGAAGCTGCCATGTGTCATCATACCCCTTTTATTTATTATCTTGTTTTTTTCCTGCGGTTATTATATCATTATTGAAGCGACTTGTCACCACTCTTTCCGTTTTTCGAACAAATGTTTTTTGCCATTCTCTTCAATCCGGCCGCCATCCCTGACAAAAACGGCCGGAAAGGCCGAAGCCGGAGCCAGACAGCTGCCAGCATCCGGTAAATCGGATTGCTCACCGGAAAGCATTTTCCTTTGCGTACTATCTGGTATAAAATGCCCTTGATCTGTTCCTCCTTCAGGGGACCCTCCACTTCACTTTGATTGTCTCCCACCATATAGAAACCATCGACCCTCCGCTTCCAGATGCGGTGCAGCACCAGAATGCTTCCCTCCCGGCGGTAGAGCACTACATCCCCCCGCTTCAGCCTTCCCGTCTCCGCAGGCGCAATGACTGCCTGATCTCTGCCGGGAACAAACAAAGGATACATGCTGTAGCCCTGGGGATAAATCTGAATGCTTTTACCTTCCCCCAGCAGCGCTTCTATATCGATTCCGTTCTCCTTGTCTCTCGTCCTCTCCTCCATATTGCCCGCTTCCTTTAATACGCTCCCTCAAAAGATATCTTAAAAATTTTGTATCAGTTCCTCAATCTCTCTCTCGCCCAGGCAGACACACTGCTTGTCCCGTATTGCATAAACCCTGTTACACATGCTTAAGACCGTTGGCCGGTGAGTGGTCACAATACAGGTGCGGGGGTAGGAATCCTTGAGAATATTCTGTAAAACCTTTCTTTCCGTAGCCACATCCAACGCCGAAGTTGCTTCGTCCATCAGTAAAATGGGCGATTTACGAATCAGCGACCTGGCGATGGAGAGCCGCTGGGCCTGTCCTTCCGAAAAGCCGCCGCCCCTCTCTCCCACCTTTGCGTTGATTCCGTCTCCCAGCCTGCTTACAAACTCCCAGGCACAGGCCATCTTCAGGGCTTCCACAATCTCCTCATCCGTGGCATCCTCCTTCACATTCCGCATATTATCCGCAATGGTGCCCGAAAACATGGTGTTCCCCTGAGGCACATAGGAAAACAGCTTTCTGGTGGAAGGGCTCATCTCCATCCTGTCCTCTCCCGCAAAAATACTGATACTTCCCTCTTTGGGAAAAATCAACGAAAGCAGAAGCCTCAACATGGTTGTCTTTCCCTCCCCGGAGGGCCCTACCAATGCGATAATCTCATGCGGATGTGCCTCAATGGATGCCCCCGCAAAGACCGGATTGCCGCCGCGGTAAGCATAGTTCACATCCGTCAGTTGAAGAGACACTCCTTCAGCCCTGTGCCGCTCCCCAAACTCTGCCGCTTCCTCATCATGGCTGTAATCCTCCTGAGGCATTTCCACTATATCCATCAGCCGCCCTGCGGATGTGGTCAGACTGATGACCGAGGGAACCAGTGATGTCAGATTATGCAGGGTTCCTGTCAGGGTTCCGGACAGGCTTAAGAACAGTGTCATTGTACCGTAGTCAATGGCACCGCTCCACACCCGGTAAATTCCCCATCCGTAAGCACCATAAGATACCAGCATGGAAACTAAAGACAACAGCAGCGATGTCCCCATGGACATCCTCTGAAACTCCAGACGCATGCTGATATAGTCCGCCTGGAGACGCTTCAGCTTACTTGCATAAAAGGGAATCAGGTCAAAGGCCTTTATAGTCTGAATATTGGAAAAGGCCTCCTGGTTAAAGCCGGACATCTTTGCCCCCATGGCTGCGCTGCGCTTGTTATTGTTTACCATGCGCCTCATAAGGGTCTTGGACAACAACAGACTCACCGGCATGCCTAAAAATGCAAAAACGGCAAAGGACACATCATTTGCAACCACCACCACAAATGCACTGATAAAGCGAAACAGGTATATGATCAGGTTCGGAATAAAATTTAATACGCCGCTTGAAATATTGGAGGCATCACTGCTCCAGCGGGTCAGCAGATCCCCTGTGTGATACTGGGTCAGTGACTCCCAGTCCGTCACCAGTATCTTTGAAAAAATATCGGACTTGATCTCCGAGTCTACCTTCATGCCGATCCATGAGGAGGCATAACTGGAAATCTGGTTCACAACAGTACTTCCGATGCCCAGCCCTATCATGGCCGCAAAGGTCTTCACCACTTCTCCCGCCTGATAGCCTGTGATAATGTTTACCAGATCCCTGGAGATAAAACTGGAGAACAACGACACCACCGTCCCCGTCAGCCCCAGCAGAGTATAGAAGATCATAGCAAGCCAATAGTGGCGGGCATATTCATAGATCCAGACTGTCTGCTTCCACATTTCCCGCAGTCTGCCGGATTTAATTCTTTCTATATAAAATTTTATCCTTCCGCTCATACTCTGTTCCTTAATATATAAGGGGCACCATCGCCCATCCTTTCCGCTTCGTTAAAAAGGAGGCTATGTACACACATAACCTCCTTTTAATGTCATAATTTCGTCTTTCCTATTGGAAATTCTATCAATCATACTGTGCGCATACTCTGCTGCAGTAAGCACATCCGGCGCAAAAAATTGTCAACCGTCAGCAGATTACATACAAATTAGTTCAGCCCGTCATGCTGTTCACATACCCTGTTACAAGAAGTACATACTACACCGGTAACTGCTAAACCGTCACCGGATTTTACATATACATCACCCAAGCCATGATTCTCAGTAAAATTAGCATGGTAACTAAATGTCAAGGTAAGCTTAGACGAGCCGCTTCCCGAACAGGAACAATTTGCTGCATTACACCACTGGAAATCAACGCTCTGGTTAAATGATAAGTCAACCACCTGCTGCGTAGAATGATGTGCAGCCGAATGCACCGCGTCCATATGAATACAGTAAGTCTCATTTCCTGTTTCAGGCGTTTGCGTTATATATGCCGATACTGTATAACAATCACCGCCGGCACCACTTGCCGCATACACTCCCTCTGCAATATCCTCATTTGCCAGTACTACCGGTTTTTCGTAATTCATCATATTTCCCTCTCCCTTCCTTTGCACTGCTTTCTGTTTGTGAATGCAGTGCAGTTGCAAACTAAATAAACCAAGTTTCAAGGTTTCACAAATGTGTTTTCAGTCTATCACCCGTTTTTTGCAGGCAAACGACTCTAGCCTACTTTTGTAACAGAAACGCTAAGTCCGGGTATATCGGCATCCTGAAGCTGCCAGCCATTCTCCCAGTCCCCCTGGCTGTCAAACCAGAGTCTGACATGCCAATCTGTCTGATTTCCGAAGCACACATTTTCAAATGTAACTGTATTGCCGTTTACTACTCCACCGAAGCCACCCCATGAAGCATCCTTCAATCCGGAGACAGCAGCCGTCTCAGACACAGTCAGCACAATCCTATACGTAGCCCCGTTTTCAAAGCCTGCCATCTTCATATAGTAGTTTCCGTAATGGTCACAGCTTATCAGAGTACCTGTCACCGAACCTCCTGAAACTGCAATAGTCGCTCCGCTTGCTGCATACACGCCTTCCGCAATATCCTCATTTGCCAGTACTACCGGCTTTTCATAATTTGTCAACCTTATTCTCCCCCTTCCTCTTTTCTATTGTTTTAAATTCTGTTTTCTCCATGCCGAAACCTATAATGTTAAAAATATATTAACATATCGTAATAAAAAAAACAAGTAACTTTACTGAAATTAATAAAATTTCAACTGGCAAAATTTTAACCGGCCATCATCGGATCCATATCTCCCATTTCAATTTTACTGTTTTCCGTATACAACAAGATAACGCCCTCAGACCGTACAAAGCTTTTTTGAAAGTTTTCCGGCAAATTTTCCGTAAACCACACTTAATACAACACCACAACACACAACAATCCCATACGCTGCAAACCCAGACATTTTTCCTAACGCCCCCAGCGACTCGTTAATCTTAAAGTATTGAATAATCTGAATCATAAAGATATTCCATAGATACATTTCAAGTGAATACTTACCGAAAAAAGCCAAAAAATTATTAAGTGGTCTGCAATCCAGCTTATCAAGCAGCCATGCGGCTGTAATAAGTATCGTAATTCCAAACATGGCCCATGTAATATCAGAAACAAAAGCAATATGCCTCAGCGGCGTAATAGTTCTAATCATAAAAAGTACAGCGAATATAACGGATACCCTCATTCCGTTAAATTCTTTTTTATACACTTTCTCCGCCTCATAATATCCCACCAGGTATATGATATAACTGCAAAGCACTTGTGAAATATGATGAAACAGCACCGGAAATCCAAAAGCTACAGCAAAAGCAGTTATAACGAGTATAATCAGGGAGCTAAAAATTTTTTTATTTCGATCAACAGTTTCAACCCAATCATAGAACCAGGGAAAAATCAAATAAACCGGAATCAGCATGGCAACAAACCATGCTCCTTTGTGCTCAAACCAAAAAGACAGTAAACTCGTTTCCCATAAGAAACCGACAAAATTCTGTTCAATGATTAGATATTTCACCCCATACCATGTAACTGATATACATAGGTAAGGAAGTAATACTCTGGTAAAACGATGCATGTAAAATGCTTTCTTTTTACTTTTCTTCTCCTGTTTTAAAGACAAATATAATCCTATAGCAGAAAGGAATACAAACATGTATACTCCTATTCCCCCACACCCAAAAACAAACGATATTACGGAAGGCCATACAACCACTCCATTTGAATGAACTAAAATGACCCCAATAGCCGCCATCCCCATAAGCTGCTGTCTATATTTATTGATCAACATTTCGTTCATTTCGTTAACCTCTTTATAAAAGATAAATTAACCTGTTACTACACAACATACATTCTGACAGCAGGATATGCTTTAATGTGCCCCTATACCGGCTTACTTCTTTTTTTAAAAAAGACATCAATGCTTGCCTTAATATCTTCCTCCGGCATTGTTTTTAACAGATATCCGTCCGGCTTTAATGCCGCAACATTTTTGACGCTTTCCCTGTCCCCTCTGCCTGTCAGGAAGAATACCGGCGTATTCGCCATATCCGTCTCCGAGCGGATCATCTCAAGAGCCTGCTTTCCGTCACAGATGGGCATTTCGTAATCCAGCAATACCAGATCCGGCCGGTTCAACGCTATCTTCTTAATTGCCGATATACTGGAACTTGCCTCTATCACTTCATAGTCATCGGAAAGCAGCTTGCTGATGCTGGCACGCAAAAAGTCGGAATCGTCAACTACAAGGATTTTCCGCTTTGCGTTTGCCTGCTCCTCTTTTTCTTTATCCAGGTACTCATGAATGATTCCCATTGCATGCTTCGCGTCGATAGCCGGCGACATATCGCTGTTGATCGTACCGTTTGACGCTACGCAGAACACAAGGTATCCTTCCCCCGTATCGAACAACAGACTGCAAAGCTTTTCCTCCCGCTCGAAGGATTTCACGATCTGCTCGTGAGTCAGCAGACACTCCTTCTCCAGTTTCAGAAGATCTATGGCCGGGAAACTCTCCCTGACCTGTTCCAGGAACTGGCGCGCGACATAGCGAATGACATTGATCACCATATCGTCAACCTTCTTATATTCCACATTCAATATCCTGCCCACAATCTTTAGCACAAGACATTCTTCCAGAATAAGCGTAACATCCCACCTGGTCTTCTTCTCTCCCCGGTAACTGAAATGGCAGCAGATCATTTTCCCGAAATTTTCTCCGGCATACTGTTCACCGATCAATTTTGCCTTAAAGCCCAACATCTCCTTAGTCAGCTGTATGATCACCGCCTGGAGCGCATCCACTTCTTTTCCGGGCAAAAGCTTCACACGTCTGCTAAGAGGCGTTCTCTTCACCAATACCTGATCTTCCGTCAGGGTATGAGCAACTACCCAGCCGATACAAACCCCCAGAAAATGCCGGACAGAATCTTCCGAATAACATGTCCTCTCCAACTCCTCTTCCAGAGCGGGAAGCGTTTTGTTGCGAAAGTCATCATGCAGCCGCTTATGTATCTCATACTCTTCATATTGATTGTCCCGCATGTATTTTTCTTCATGCTCAAAGTGCTCCATGGTATGATTCTTTAAATATTTTACTCCCTCACGACAGGCCCATTCGCTTTTTTCCTCGCTCTCAATGATCTTAAGCAGTTTATTCATAGTTGTAAAAAGCGTCTGATGCTCTTTGTCAAGCAATTTCACGTTGATCTTATACCTGTCATTCCATTCAAGATGTCTCATCATTTATCCCTCTTTATCATAATACCGTTACTTATTTTACTATACTGCTTTTCTGTCTTTTCGTCTATAAAAATTATTTATCCAGTCCCATTTGCTGCAGCAGCCTGCTTCGGTTTCCTGCACTGCGCAAAATATCCTTCACCTTGCCGCGTTTCAGTTTCCGGTTATTCCTGAGAAACACCACCAGTGTAATCACCCACAATGCCGGCCACAGGATAATATGGTGCGACGCCTTGGGATGGTTCATCTTCATCTGGTAGTGGAACTCCTTGATGTAAGCCGACAGACTGTTCTCCTGCACAATGACCATGCGATCCTTGTCCGCATTTCCGAACTCCTCCCCGGCAAACACATCCTGCAGGAAATCCTCCGCCAGCCTTCTGTCACGGCTGCCGCCCATGGCCAGGTCCTTTCTGAGCCCCAGAAACTCCCTGCATACCATAGTTATCGTCTCGGAAAACTCTCTGACATTGCATTCATCTGCAAGTTCCAGAAATCCGGGGACAATTTTCTGCACCTCATCCCTGTTCCAGAATACCACCCAGTCGCAAAGCAGCTTCAGTCCGAAACCGGCGCGCAGGAAGTGCTGCAGCATATGGAGCAGCAGCTGCAGTGCCTGATGAGACTCTGAAAGCACGGGAAGGCTGACTCCCATACATTCTTTGTATTCTTTTTTTTCGAAGCAGACGGTCAGCAGCCGCTCCATACACCGATTGATTCCGCTATCCCGAAAAGGCTCCGCCAGCATAGTGTGCAATTCCAGGTCTATGCCATCCTCCGAACCGAATACCAGATGATGATTGGCATGCTGGCTTTCCTTGATATAAAATCCCTTTCCTGTCAGAATCCTTGTGGCATCCTCCAGCCTGTCTCCGGGAATCAGCACATCCACATCTCCCGATTTTCTCAGTTCAGGAACCGGATACAGTTCTGCCACTCCGCTTCCTTTCAGCACCAGGACCGGCACACCCGCCTCCTCCAGTATTCTCACCAGATATTGAGTCAGAAACAGCAGGCGGTAACTCTGCCTGACTGTAGTGCGCGAAATACTCTCTACCCACTTTAAATCCGCGGCATCCGGAGCCTCGCCCTGCCAGTCCTCACACAACGCCCCATACAACAGCGGAAGCACCTTGTGCTGTTGCGCCATCCGGATTACCTCTTTCACATCCGACTGACGACACAGTTCCGCAGCTTCCCTGGAACACCCTCCGGTCAGTGTCTGACAGAGAAGCAGGCACAAAAATCTCTGTTCTTTGCTCAGCTTTGTACTCATCACTTCTCCTTCTTATTACGTGATTCTGTAATCATTCCGTCCACGTCCAGCTTTCTCAGCAGTGCAATTCCACACACAAAGAGGCCATAGGCCCGAATATGGAAGGTCAGCGCCGCCGCCCGAATCAAAAACCGCCATGAGAAAACGGAAATCTCCCTTATATATTTCCCACCGGCCAGGTCTGCCATAGCCTCCCTGACAAGCGGCTCTTTTCCATATTCTTTCATCACACGGATACTCTCCCGTACACCGTGCTTCCTAAACTGCAGTTCCTGCTTTACCAGAAAAAAGCTGCCGAAAAAGAAATGCAGGGCAGTCCAGTCTCCATAGTCCCCCTCAATGCCGCGGCACCGCAGAAATTCCTTAAAATCAGCCGCTATCGCTACCCAGACAGGCATCAGGTTCTCTTTATAACGAAAGGTCACAGACTCTGTATTGACACGGTACAGATAGATACTTTCCTCTATAAATGCATACCGTGGATGATACACATAACAGTCCATGTTGTGAGCCTTGTCCTGAGTAAAAGGGTATGCACAGCATTTTAAATCATGGGCGTCCAAAAAGGCCTTTTTGTACAGTTGTCCCCAGTTATGCGCCAGATGTCCGTACATATAAAAACCCTTGAATCGAAAGTCAACCGTCTCCGTATACTCTCCTCCGTGAAGATGATGACAGTTCACCTGACAGCAGCCGGAATCGTTAAACCGTCTGTAACATCCCACCGTGATATCTGCCTGTTCCTCTTCCGCTTTCTCTGCCAGCATACGAATTGCACCGGCTCCGTCCAGACAGTCATCGGAATCAATGAAAAATATGTACTTGCCATGGGCCGCAGCCATGCCTGTATTGCGGGACATTCCCAGCCCCATATTCTTCTGGTGTATCACACTGACATTGTCATAAGCGGCGGCATAACCATCACAGATTGCAGGGCAGTTGTCCGGAGAACAGTCATCGATCAGCAGGATTTCCAACGCCGGATAATCCTGCTGCAAAATACTCTGTATACAGTCATCCAGGTATTTTTCCGTCTTATAAACCGGGACAACAATACTGATTAACGCTTCCTTCTTTTCTGCCATCACTACTCTCCAATCCTTTGTATACTGATCATTATACCCTAATTTTTCCAAAAAGTCAGCAGATTCGCCGGAAAATAGTATCCCAAACAGCCGTTTTGTGATACTATGAAATTAATATAACAGTTAAAAAGGGAGGAGAAAAAGCTATGCAGCTATCAAATACCATACAGTCGCCCGCATCGGAAACCATACTTATATTTGAAAAACCGGAAAGCTATTTCTTTCCTCATTACAGCGGCAATGTGTTCTCCCCCTTCGGCGTTCCGCAGCCCAGTCTCCGCTATCTGGTTTACAAAGTCATGTATCTGCTCCGTCTCCCCTGCTGCAGCCTGTTCTGGGGCCGCTGGAAAACTGCCGCCAAAACGGCAAAACGAGTGATCATTTTCGACTATGGCTATCAACGCGGTATGGAACGCTATATTCACCGCATAAATCCCGGCTGTCAGGTTTTTCTTTTCTTTTGGAACAAAGTCGGCCGATATAATAAAGGGCATTTACGTTTTTCCAATGCTGATGCTATTTTTTCGACCGATCCGGAAGACTGTAAAAAATACGGTCTGAAATACAACCACATTTTCTATCCCAGAGAATATTATGTACCATATGCCCTCCCCGGTGAGCGCGATAAACTCTTCTTCCTGGGTGCTGACAAGGGCAGGGCAGCTTACATTTCCTCTTTGAAAAAAGTTTTTGAAAAAAGCGGTCTTTACTGTGACATCCGCGTCTTTTCTCACGCCACCGACACCGGTTATCGTGAGCGCTTTCAGGATATTCTGACCGATAAAAGGCTTTCCTACAATGAATATCTGGAGCAAATTGCAGATTGCAATATCCTTCTGGATGTTAATCAGGAAGGCCAGAGTGCTCTGACCATGCGGGTGCCGGAAGCCATCTATCTCTCTAAAAAACTGATCACGAACAACTTCTGTATCCCGGATTATGACTTTTACGATCCGAATAATATCCTGGTGCTGCCCAAAGAGGGACTGCCCACTGCGGAAGAAATACAGGATTTTTTAAAGAAGCCCTTCCGCTCGTATCCTGATTCCGTATTGGAGAGCTACAGCTTCGAACACTGGGCAGCACAATTCAAAAACAGTGACACTTATTAACAAAGCGGCCGATTACTGTCATGACGGCTTCCTACAGCATACAGAACAGAGTCAGCACCTTCATGGGAAACCCCAGATAGGGATTGGAAAGGGCCATCTTCCGATTCTCCCTGATTTCCCTGTGAAGCTGTCTGCGAAGCGACTTCGCCTGTTCGTCTTTTCTGAGTTTTCTCAGATTGACATAGCACCAGAGCAAGGTCTTGCAATACTTATATTGAGCAGCAGGAATCAGCTCCGGTGCCTTTTCCGTGACAAAATCCAGATTATCCCTGCTGTTATAGACACAGTCAACCATCTTCACAGAAAAAGCGGAGGTGGTAATACTGTTAGCTCTCTTTCGGTAGAAATAAGTATCCCGATCCAGAAACACGATTCGTTCCATCTGGGCATAGAGCCTCAGTACGGCCGGTTCATCTTCGTTAATGCGCCCTTCCGGGAATCGAATACTTTGAAATGCTTCGCGCCGGTAAAGCCTGTTGCAGGCAGAGGATTCCCGCATAAGAAGCCGCTTCATGGCATCGTGTGCAGTCTCACAATGGTCAGGGACATGCTCCCTCGGCCGGTAATCCAACGTTCCATCTTCATTTTGCAATACTGTCACACAGGCCCCTGCACAGCAATCCGCCTCATAGGCCTTCATATTTTCCAAGAGGCATTGCAGAGTATCTTCCGCAAGCCAGTCATCGCTGTCCGCAAAAAACAGATACTCTCCTGTCGCTGTCTCAATACCGGTATTCCTTGCCGCGGCGAGTCCACCATTCCGGCTGCGGTGAATGACTCGAATGCGGGAATCCTTTTCAGCATATCTGTCGCAGATAGACCCACACCCATCGGGCGAAGCATCGTCCACCAGAATAATCTCCATATCTCTGTAGGTCTGGCTTATCACGCTGTCAAGGCATTCCGCCAGATACGCCTCCACCTTATAGACGGGAATAACCACACTGATCTTTTCACCCATAGATTTCTTTGCCTCCGGTTCCTTCTCCGTATATCCGCCCATACACCTGCCATCTCACGCACATCCCCGGTGCATCCGTCAGTCACGGCGGAAAATGTCACGTGTATATACTTTTTCTTCCACGTCTCCCAGACACTCGTCATAGCGGTTCGCCACAATCACATCCGAGCGCCTTTTAAATTCGGCAAAGTCATTCACGATAACCGAGCCAAAGAATGTACTGCCATTTTTCAGCATAGGTTCATAGATGATTACCCTGGCCCCTTTGGCTTTGATGCGCTTCATAATCCCCTGGATGGACGACTGGCGGAAATTATCGGAATTAAACTTCATCGTAAGTCGGTATACACCGATAATAACTTCTTTTTCCCTGTCAGCGTCATAACTGCTGTTTGCTCCATAGCCCCCTGCCATTTCAAGTACCCGGTCGGCAATGAAATCCTTTCTTGTTCTGTTGCTCTCCACAATTGCAGACATCATGTTCTGTGGCACATCTCCATAGTTTGCCAACAGCTGCTTTGTATCCTTTGGCAGGCAATAGCCGCCATACCCGAAGCTGGGATTATTATAATGTGAACCAATGCGGGGATCAAGGCATACACCGTCAATGATAGCCCGCGTATCAAGTCCCTTCATTTCGGCATAGGTATCCAGTTCGTTAAAATAGGAGACGCGAAGAGCAAGATATGTATTGGCAAACAGCTTGACCGCCTCCGCTTCCGTAAACCCCATAAACAAAGTATCAATGTTTTCTTTGACAGCCCCCTCCTGCAAAAGCTCCGCAAAGGTCTTCGCCGCCGCATTCAGTCTCTCTGAACCATCTGTGGAAACGATGATACGGGAGGGATAAAGGTTATCATACAACGCCATGGATTCCCGAAGAAACTCCGGGCTGAACAGGATATTCCCACTGCCTGTTTTCTCTCTGATCCCGGCAGTGTACCCCACCGGAACTGTGGACTTGATCACCATAATGGCATCGGGGTTTACGCTCATGACCAGCCTGATGACCTCTTCAACAGCCGAAGTGTCAAAATGATTCCTCTTGCTGTCATAATTAGTCGGTGCGGCGATGATAACGAACTCCGCGTCCCTGTAGGCTGCCTCACCATCCAGCGTAGCAGTCAGATCCAGTTCCTTTTCAGCCAGGTACTTTACAATATACTCGTCCATAACCGGGCTCTTCCTGCTGTTGATCATTTCCACCTTTTCCGGAAGTATATCTACGGCAGTCACATGATTATACTGTGCCAGAAGCGTGGCAACGGAAAGTCCCACATAACCTGTACCTGCAACTGCTATTTTCCTATTCATAGTCTTCTCTCACCTTCATTTTCCCAAATAAAATTCCCTGTACCACTCCGCGAATTTTCTCAATCCCTGCCTCAGATCCGTACCAGGTTTAAATCCAAAGTCACGCTCCAGAGCCGATACGTCCGCATAGGTCACCGCCACATCGCCGGGCTGCATCGGCACCAGTTCCCTGTGCGCCTCAAAATCATAATCCTCCGGCAATACCCCGGCGCGGACCAGCTCCTGCTGCAGAATGTCCACGAATTCCAACAGATTTTCCGGATTGCTGTTACCAATGTTATATACGGCATATGGCGGAATCGGCAGACCATCGTCCCCGTTCCTTCGTTCCGGCGCTCCCTGCATAACACGGATTACGCCTTCTATAATATCATCCACATATGTAAAATCCCGTCTGCAGTTGCCGTAGTTAAATATTTTAATAACTTCTCCTTTACGCAGTTTGTCCGTAAATCCAAAATATGCCATATCAGGACGGCCCGCCGGACCGTAAACAGTAAAAAAGCGCAGCCCCGTAGATGGTATATTATAAAGCTTGCTGTAGGCATGGGCCAGCAGTTCATCCGATTTTTTGGTGGCCGCATAGAGAGATACCGGATTGTCCACCTTATCATCTGTGGAATAGGGCACCTTCCGATTGGAGCCGTAAACACTGGAAGAAGATGCGTACACCAGATGCTCCACACCCTTTGCACCGTTATCATAGGAATGACGGCAGGCTTCCAGAATATTATAAAAGCCATTCAGATTGCTCTCCATATACACATCCGGATTAATAATACTGTAGCGCACACCTGCCTGGGCGGCCAGGTTCACCACAATATCCGGCTCATAAATCTGGAACAGCACCTGAACCACTGCCTTATCCGCGATAGATGCCTTCACAAACTGAAAAGTGCCGGAAACAACCTTCTCAATCTCCTGTATCTGCACCAGGCGGTATTCTTTGATGGAGACATCATAGTAATCGTTCATATTATCAATGCCGATTACCCGGATATTTTCCACATCCTTCAATAGTCTCATCACCAGGTTTGCACCGATAAACCCTGCAGCCCCGGTCACCAGAACAGTCTTTCCGTTTAACTCAATCTTCTGCATATTTATACACCTGCTGAAATTAATTTATACTGAATAAATGCTAGCATTTAAAACATTTCACTGTCAAGTACATCTTGCTATTTTCCGCAAAGAACGGTACAATTAGTCTGAAAACAAATACGGAGGAACATATTCTATATGATACAAAGTGCTGATTTTATGCTCTGCGAACTGAACGGAATTCCCTATCTCCTGCCCTTCGGTCAGGGTGTTGCCGACATGCGGCGGGGTGTCCGGCTCAATGAAACAGGCTCCTATGTCTGGAAGCTCCTGGCTTCCGAAACCTGCGAAAAAGATATCGTCAGCCACTGTGCCGCTCATTTTCGAGCCAGCGGCGATGAACTTCCGCAGTTGAAAACCGACATATCTCAATTTTTAAATCAGCTCCGCCTTCTGGGAATCCTGCAAGAGGATTCTGCGACTCCCCAGCCGACAGCTGCAGACCTGTATCTGCGTATCGGTGGGCTCACCATCGCTCTTTCGGGACCAACAGAATACTTTTCAGTTGATTTCTCTTCTTTTTCTGTGAAATACACCGGCACGGATGCCATTGACCAGAAAATTGAACTTTGCCCTTTTTCCCCTCCCTCCCATCCTCTGGGTCGGGTTCTGCAGCGCAACAGTCAGCTGCTTGTACTGGAAAACGAGAACGGATATATTCTTTGTTTTCCCGGGGCGGACAGTTCCCTGGAGGCCCGCCTCTCCCGGGACGGTTCTGATGTTCTTATTTTTGCCGCCGGACAGCCCACAGAAGTCTTTGTAAAGGATATCTTCCACGCCATCCGCCTGTGCTTTCTCTTCCTTGCCCAGCAGAAGGGTCTGTTTGCACTGCACTCCGCTTCTTTCCTGTACAGGGAGCATATCTGGCTGTTCTCAGGTCACTCCGGCGCCGGAAAGAGTACTCATACCGGCCTTTGGAAGGATCTTTTACAGGTTCCCCTGATCAACGGCGATCTGAATCTTTTGGATCTGAACGGTTCCATACCCACAGTACACGGTCTGCCCTGGTGCGGCACTTCCCAGATCAGCACCCCCGGCTGCTGGTCCCTGGGCGGAATCATCTTTCTCCAGAAGGCGGCTCACAATGAAGTCCGGCAGCTTCCCGATGAAACAAAACAGCTGATGATTTCCCAGCACATGATTTCTCCTGTCTGGACGAAGAAACAGGCTGCCCTGAATCTGGATGCGGCAGGAGCGATCTGCGGACGCATTCTTGTCTGCCGCCTCTGCTGCACCAAAGAACCCGAAGCTGTGAATACCATCCGTGCCGTCCTGGATCAGTGCCTGGATAACCGCTGATCCTTTATATTCTTTAAGATTCCCGCCACTTTCCTCATCAATAGCCGGAACTCCGCTGTTCTGTGATAAAGCAGCAGATATACCAGATTGGGTATAATCAGGCAGCAAACAAGTCTCCCTGCCCACATCGCAGCCAGCGACCCCGTAATCCTTCTGCACAAAAGGTCTGTGCAGAACCATACCCCCAATGTCACTGTTCCGTACAAAGCATAGCGGACAAAAAAACTCCCGGACGGACAGTTTAATTTATGTTTATACAATATATATGGCCCCACCCACAGAGAGGTTGTCACAGTGCTGATGGTTGTCCCCAGGAAAACCCCTGCCGTTCCCCAGTACATACCCAATAGAATGGAAACCACCAGATTGATGACCGCTTCCAGGATTGAGACGTATCTGTCATATCTAAACAGCCCCATGGAATCCCGGAATATCATGGTAGCCCGGCAGGTTCCCATCAGATAAAAATTCACACATAATATCAGGGTAATGTCCTTTGAAAAGACAAACTGCGGTCCGAAGCTGACCCCCACAAAAGAATCCAGCAACTCATACAGGCATATCGCCGCAAGTCCGAAGGCCCACTGTCCCGCAAAAAAAGCGGCCTCAAATATTTTTTTAATGCGCTCTCCCTTTTCTTCCACTCCCAGGTTGCCCACACTGGCGGAAATGGCCAGAAACACCTTGTCCAATATCTGCTTCACAGAGCCTATCACCAGATAATAATTGGAATAACAGCTTACGCTGGTAATCCCGACTATGGAAGACAGCAGCAGGTTGTCCGTATTATTTACCGCCACCTTCCCTATTTTGTGCATCAGCATGGCTCTGACATTTCGGTAGATGTCACTTTTCTCCTGTTTTGAAAGGCTTTCTGCCTCCTTATCCTTCAGATAAGGATACATTTTATCCGCCTTCCGGGAAATGCAAAAATTGTTGGTAATGGTGCACAGGATAAAGATCAACACGTACAGGATAAAATTTTTCGTCAGTAGTATTACCGATATCTGGAGCAGATTCTGCACGATCAGGAATACGGTCTGATATAAAACCCCAATGTAATTCAACTGGTGCGCATCCAGCAGCGCTGCCTTATATATCAGCAAATAGGAAATGACCGAGTTCAGCAAATACATCAAATAGATAAAGATCAGATGCTCCACCTTGTCCTGATCCTTGACCAGAATATCCATAAACGGTATTACCATCAGTCCGCCCACCAGCACAATACCCGCTACAATTCTGTAAAACTGACGGTACAGTCTCATGTATGATTTCTGCTTTTCCAGGTCACCTTCAGACACCGGCCTGTAGAGGGCATAGGTGATAGCGCTCCCCAGCCCCAGTTCCGACAAAGCCAGTACATTCAATATATTCGTGAATAAACCGTTGATTCCAACATATGCTTCTTCCAGTGTATGTGTAAAAACAACTCTGTTCAAATATCCCACCAGTATAGCTGTGACATTTGCCACCATTGCTACGGTAGTATTTCGTGCGGAGTATTCTGTTCTGCTTTTCTTCGCCACAATGCTTCCTCCAAATTCCGTCTTCAACTACATATCCGCAGCACCGAAAAAAACATCCATAATACGGTTCCAGTTCTTCAGCACATTCTCCGTTTGAAACCGCTCCAGATTACGGTGAGTGTTCCCGGAAAACCGGTCCCATAACGCTTCATTCTCCATCAGCGTCTCCAGTTTGTCTGCCATAGCCCTGCAGTCATAGGGTTCTACCAGATACCCGTTGACTCCGTCCTCAATAATCTCCGCAGGGCCTGTCGCAACATCGAAGCTGACGGCAGGCAGCATATAAAGCTTAGCCTCCAGAAGACACATGGGCAGTCCCTCCCTCCGGGATGTCAGCACATATATTTTTGCTTTTCTTAAATAAGGGACCACATCACTCACTCTTCCGGTTAAAACAAGCTGTTCCTGCAGATCATTCGCCAAAATTAATTTTTCAAGAAATGCCCTCTCCTCTCCCTCTCCAACAACCATCCATTTCCAGTCCGGATGCTTTTTCAGGACATCCACTGCTACCTGTCCCAGATAATCCAGTCCCTTTACAGGCACCAGATTCCCCACTGTGATCAGCCAGTTCTCCCTTTCCGTCCCGTCCTCCCTGACTGCCTCCGGTATGGGATTGCTCACCACGGAAATATTCCGCTTTCTGCCCAGTCTCGTTTCATAGCAGCTCCTGTCCCTCTCTGTCAGCGTGACCACATAGTCCGTTCGTTTTACGGAATATTTCAGGATAAAATGCCTGTACAGGGATTTCAGCTCGTAATCGCAGTTAAAATGCTCCCAGGAAACCACCTTCGTTTTCAGACCCTTTGATGCCGGAACGGAGAGCACGTCCAACACAATATCAATATCCACGATCACATCAATATCCCGCTCCTTCAAAAAGCGCCGCAGTTTCGGTATCACTCTGAGGTATCCCGGTCCCGGCTTCAGCCATCTGTCTCCCAGCGCAAAATGCTCCACGCTCTCATGCAGAGGGAAGAAAAGCTCCTCCGACTGCTCCGTAAGGCTCAGTATGAGGATTCTGTATCTGTCCTGGGCGGCCAGCCCTCCCGCCACTGTGACCGCTGCCCGCTCCGTTCCGCCTCCCCTGGTAATGTCCCCCGAGAAAAAACATATTGTCTTCAATCTTACTCACTCCTTCATGGAACTTCATCATAGCCGCCGAAAAACTCCTGCCGCAGCTGCTCCCGAAGTTCCTCCATCCCCCCCAGCGTCAATGTACCCACCCGATAGCCTATGCTGTCCGGATCCTGCTCATTGCCCAACAGTATCCTGCTTTCCGAGAGGACATCAGTAACGGAAAAGTAAACCTCCAGTTCTCCCTGCGGCAGCCCTCCCAAAGGCAGTTCCCAGTTCAGGGTCATGAGTTCCTGCGATTCCGTTCCTCCCGCAAGACTTCGTATATCCTGCCCCGGATCCAGGCTGTAGGCATACTCCCTTCCATGATCTCTGTCATACATCACCAGCTTCACCAGTGCCTCCCTGTAAACAGGAGCAAAACCTACATTTTGTAT
>CAMWJV010000064.1 GCA_947174665.1 uncultured Lachnospiraceae bacterium | reverse complement strand
TTCAAGAAAAAGGGGATGAAATGGCCGCTGTCAATCCTTGTAGGAAATCGGTTTGCAGGGTATTTTGATTGCAAGATGGAGTGGCGAACCAGGAGATTTATAATAAAAGAGAAAAACATATTCGATTCCGCGTTTAACGATCACAGGGGCATCGAACTTGCATTACAGGACTTAGCCGCTTTTCATGGGGCTGAGGATATTGTTGAAAAGAGGTAAGATTGTATATTATTTTAAATGTTACATATCGAAAAAAATAGAGAGAATAAAAGCGTAAAAAGCGAAATTTGTTAAATCGTAACCTGGAGAAAAAGTATGGAATTTCAATTGGGACAATTTCATTTAGATATTGACGTACAAAAAACCAGATCATTTTATAGAAAATCAGCAAATGTCAGTGAAAGCTGCAGCTGCCCCGGATGTCGAAATTATGAAAATGCGGCAGGAATTTTACCGGATGAAATAAAATGCTTTTTTAATTCTATCGGAGTTGATATAAAAAAACCTGCAGAGGTATATGTCAATAGTGCACATTCTGACGGTTCACTATTATATGGAGGATTTTATCACTTATGTGGAACAAACGGCTTCTATGTTTCTTTTCAGGAAGATTGTTCTCTTGTTGAAGCTGATTTTCCGGCACCTGTTTTGCAAATGGAGATCGAAGCGACTATTCCGTGGGTCTTACAGGAAACGAACATATATATTTAGATCACACAGGAATCAAATGCTGATTCCTGTGTGATAGCAGACATACAACTCTTTACCACGCTTTCAGCCTCATCAAATATGTTATTACCTCTGCTGCTCTTGAGACATCTGTCAAAATGCGTTTTTATTCATAAATATGCTCTTTTCTTAATGGAATCACATTCGTCCAAGCCGTTTCAGCGCCGCGAGAGCTTTCTGATTGCCCTGTGCGGCGGCAGCGGTGTACATGGCTGCTGCCATGTCTATGTTACTTTCAACGCCCTGGCCTTTCTCGTAACAGACGCCCAGATTATACTGTGCGCGGTCATACCCCTGTCCGGCAGATCTTGCATACCAATGAATGGCCTGAGCATAGTCCTGTTCCACGCCATCCCCGAAGTACAGGCACTGTCCCACGTTGAACTGTGCGCTGGCATTATTCTGTTGGGCAGCCTTCATCCACCATGCCACCGCCATGCTCATGTCTTTCTCAACACCCTGACCGTTGCAATAACAGTTACCAAGACTATTCTGCGCGTTCACGTTGCCCTGATCAGCCGCTTTCGTCCACCAAAGGACAGCCTGCGCATGGTCCTGCTTTAAGCCCAAACCGTTATAACAGCACTTTCCAAACTCGTACTGCGCGCTTACATGGCCCTGTTTGGCCGCCCTGGCATACCATTCGGCGGCCTGTTCCTGATCCTGTTCTACGCCTTCGCCGTCCTCGAAACACACACCCAGATTGTACTGCGCAACCTTGTTGCCCTGTTCTGCCGCTTTTGTCCACCAATGAACAACCTGCGTTATGTCCTTATTCACGCCTTTACCGTAGCAGTAGCAGTTGCCGAGTTCGAACTGTGCACCTGCGTCACCGGCCTCTGCTGATTTTCTGTACCACTCGGCAGCCTGCACATAGTCCTGTTCCACGCCTTTGCCCAAATTATAGCATAACCCCATATTGTATTGCGCGGAGGAGTGTTCCTGGTCAGCAGCCCTGCGGAACCAATAGACAGCCTTGTCATAGTCCTGCGGCACGCCGTCCCCCTTATAGTAAAAGCTGCCTAATCTGTTCTGTGCTTCGCTGCTGCCGTTTTCAGCCGCCTTCTGATACCAGGATAATGCCTGCTCAAAATCCTGTTTCACACCCTTGCCGTTCTCATAGCATGTGGCCAGACTATACTGCGCGTCCTCGTCGCCCTGTTCGGCAGCCTTCCTCCACCATTCGATGGCCTGTTCTATATCCTTTTCCACGCCCTTGCCGCTCTCGTAACGGTCGCCAAGCTTGGCCTGTGCGTTTACGTCACCCAATTCTGCGGCCTTCCTGTACCACACAACAGCCTGCGCCTCATCTTTCTCCACGCCCTTGCCAAAATCATAGCACAGGCCCAGATTATACATTGCATTGACACTGCCCTGTTCTGCAGCCTTGCGGTACCAATAAACAGCCTTGCCGAGGTCTTTCTCCACGCCCTCGCCATCCTCATAGCAGCTGCCCAGATTATTCTGTGCCCCGCGGTGGCCATTCTCAGCCGCCTTTTTGTACCAGTGAGCCGCCTGCTTATAGTCCTGTTCCACGCCCTTGCCGCGATGGTAGCAGAGACCCAGATTATGCTGAGCTATTTCATCGCCTGCATGCGCCGCTTTTTTGTACCATTCAACGGCCTTGGCCCAGTCTTTTTCTACACCGAGCCCCATGTCGTAACAGTATCCAACCTGCTGCCATGCCTGAGGATGTCCCTGCTCTGCTGCCTGAGAGTACCAGTAAAATGCTTTTTTCTCATCCTTTTCCACGCCCTGGCCAGAGGAATAGCAGTTGCCAAGGTTACGCTGGGCGTCAGCGTCGCCGCCCTCCGCAGCCTTTGTGTACCAGTAGACGGCCTGCTCATCGTTCTGCTCCACGCCCTCTCCGAAGTCATAGCAATAGCCCAGGCTGCGCTGTGCCGCGGCATTGCCTGCCTCGGCCGCTGCGCGGTAATATTCGACAGCCTTCGCCCAGTCCTTTTTCACACCGAAACCATGCTTGTAGTTGTCGCCCAGTTTGTCCAGTGCGGCGGCTTTGGCTGCGTCATCGCTGTTTTGTACTTCTGCTGTAAGCCAGCGGTCAAGTATACCGTTATTGTAGTATTCGCGTATCCTGCGGTCTGCCATCCTGCTGCCGTTGTCCGATGCCTCAGCATACCATTCCGCTGCTTTCGTCAGGTTGCGCTCCACACCGCGTCCGGTCTCATAACACTGAGCAAGACGGTACTGTGCCTGGGCGAGATTTTGCTCGGCGGCTTTGGCGAACCAGGAAGCGGCTTCGGTAAGGCTTAAATCTATGCCGCGCCCGGTCTCGCAGTGACGGCCAAGCTCGTATCGGGCAACATCATCACCGTTCTCCGCCGCCTTAGTAAACCAGCGGACAGCTTCTTTATCATCCTGCGGAGCACCCTCGCCCTGCTCGTATAAGATGGCCAGGTTTCGCTGTGCAAACGCAAAGTCCTGCAGCGCAGCTTTGGTAAACCACTTAAAAGCCTGCTCCATGTCCTGAGGAACGTCCTCGCCGAGATAATAGCATAGACCGAGCTGTGCCTGTGCCGCGGCGTTGCCCTGTTCGGCCGCCTCCTGCAGGAGCCGCATAGCTGCCTTCTCTGAAGCTACCCTCTGCAGGAGTTGAACGGCTGCCTCATGCATGGCCTGTCTGGTTTCCTCATCTTCGCCCCAGTCTTCGTCGTCATCCCAGTCCTCGTCATCGTCTTCCTGGTCATCTTCGTCGCCGTCATCCCAGTCCTCGTCATCGTCTTCCTGGTCATCTTCGTCGCCGTCATCCCAGTCCTCGTCATCGTCATATTCCTCGTCATCCCAGTCCTCATCGTCCTGCTCGACGGATTCGGCGAGCCAGAATGTGGCCAGTTCATCATTCTGCTCTGTTCCCGTGCCGGTCGCATAACAACGTCCAAGCGCGTGCATTGCGTCCGCATCGCCCTGATCGGCAGCCTTTGAGTACCACGAAAACGCCAACTCCGCGTCCTGCGCCGTACCGCTTCCTGTCTCGCAGCACAAGCCAAGCTGATATTGTGCTTCTGCAACGTCCTGCTCAGCGGCTTTGGTGAACCAATAGACCGCCTTGGCATCGTCCTTTTCCACACCATGGCCTTCCTTGTAAAAATAGCCCAGGCTGCATTGCGCGTCCGCATTGCCCTGTTCTGCAGCTTTTCCATACCAGAAAGCCGCCTGCTCTTCATCCTCTTCCACTTCGAGTCCGAACTTGCAGCGGAAGCCCATTTCATACTGAGCGTCTGCGCCGCCGGACTCCGCTGCAGCGCGGAGTTCGTTCAGATCAAAGTTTCCATCCTGATAATCTGTGTTGCTGTTTGCCATAATACTTCCTCTCCATGCTTTTTAACTATTTACTGCATTTCTGTTTAATTCTGTGAGGCCCGACGGTTCGCTTATTCCCGCAGGCAAAGAAGAAAAACTATGTCTATATTACCACAAAAACCGCACAAGTAAAACTCTTTATGGGATCGGCCCATTTTTATGGCAACAGACAATATTACAGGAACTAACATTGATAATTGAAAACAATTGGAAAAGTAATAAAGCAAATGAATTCTTAGCCAATGATTCGGGCATTGATATTGACAAGCATAGAATTGTATGTTATTTTAAACATAACATATCGGGAAAGGAATGTCATTATTCTGTTATTTTTTAAAGCGGCTCGCTTATTTTATCCCATGTGTATACAACTGAAGACGCAGGGATATTATAAAGAGCCTTTATACATATACTCTCTTTTCATATTCCTGCAATTTATGAAAGGAGACTCTACATGGTCAAAAAACCGGAAGAATTAGATCTGATCGACAACTTTTTATTTGAGGCATTGGCAAGCCACCCGGAAACCGGTGCTGCTTTGGGACGTAAGCTGGTGGAGATCATCCTCCACAGATCACCTGAAAAAGTTAAGGTAGTCGCTCAACGTACATATCCCGGCAGCAATCCGCAGATGCACGGGGCCCGACCGGATGTTTATCTGGAGGAGTCTGCAGCTACACCGGAAAATGTCCCATGGTCTTATGACATTGAACCGGAGAAGGACAATAAGACGCAGGCAGTCCGGTCCCTTCCGAAACGTGTTCGTTTCTATCATGCCAAGATTGACGCAAAGGACTTAAAGGCCGGTGACAGCTATCATAAGCTGAAAAATATAGCGGTCATCTTGATCATGCCCTTCGACCCTTTCGGGATGGATAGAATGGTTTATACCATCCGTAATACCTGTGTGGAGGAGCCAGGTATGCCTTATGATGACGGTGCATTCACTGTGTTTTTATACACAAAAGGTAAAAAGGAAATTCCATCTGTAGAGCTGAAGCAATTCCTGACCTATTTTGAACAGACTACTGAGGGAAATGCCTGCAGTCAATACCCCGCTGCAAGTAGCGGGGCATTGACCCTCGCGACATTCGTCAAATGCTCGTGCAAGCACGGCACTTGACTCATTGCTCGCGGGAATAAGGATTTAGAAGAGCTTCACGAAATGGTGTCACGAGTCCGGATGGATGAGGAGGTAGAATTAGAATATATGAAGATATTTGAGCGAGAAGAAATGATTCGGGAGGAAGGGCAGTCCAAGGGCAGTATACTGCAACTCCTCCGACAGATTGCAAAGAAAATAGCAAAGGGGAAATCTCTGGAAGTCATTGCTGAAGAATTGCCTCTTCTTTGAGATTTAATTCATTCTACTCACACTAACTTAAAATACAATCGAAATCTGAGGAGGAAACGCCATGGTTAATCCATGGGAAAAAATATCATTATCTGATTACGAAAACCACATGAAATTAGATTCGGTTATGCAATTACAGAGCATGAATCAAATGATGAAAGGACAGTTTAACGCTTATCCTATAAGTTCTGCCATAATTTTGGGAATTGCCGGTGGTAATGGTCTGGAATATATTGACAAAACCAAATTCCATAAAGTATATGGCATTGATATTAACAGAGAATACCTTGCAGCAGTTAAGGAACGATATCAAGATATTTCTGATATATTGGAATGTATACAGTTAAATCTCATAGAAGAAACAGACAGACTTCCCGCAGCAGAATTACTGGTTGCCAATTTGATAGTTGAATACATTGGATACAACTGTTTTCAAGAAGCAATTAAACAAGTACAACCGAAATATGTTTCATGTATAATTCAGATAAATGCAGATGACAGTTGGGTATCGGATTCCCCATATATCCATGTATTTGATGGGCTCGACAAAGTTCATCATCAAGTGGAAGAAGATTCATTGATTCAAGCTCTAAAACAAATTGAATACAGACTGATAACTCAGACAGAAAATCCTTTACCGAATGGAAAGAGATTAGTTCAATTAGATTTTGAATATTATAATATATAATGGAATCGTCAATAAAAGAATACAACAAATATAACGAAAAAGGAGAAATTCCGGTGAAATACCCTAAAATGATCATATTCGATTACGGGCACACTCTTTTATATGAACCCGATTGGGATGCAGTCAGAGGAAATGCAGAGCTGCTGAAATATGTTACAAAAAATCCTAATAACTGTACTCTTGAGGATGTCAGAAAAGGTGCAGAGTTGATTTTCGGAAAACATATCGAGAACATTCGCAAAATCGGCTATGATATCGGCGGTCAGGTTGGTGACAAAGTATTGTATGAGTATCTTGGGATTGAATTCTCACTTACGCCGCTTGAGATGGAAACTGCTTTTTGGAACGGTGCATCTATGGGTGCCATTATGCCGGACACCGATAAAATGCTGGATTACCTAAATAAAAACGGCATAAGAAGCGCTGTTATCAGTAATCTTCTGTGGTCGGGGGCCGCTTTAACCGAACGGCTCAACAGATTGCTGCCGGAGAATCAATTCGAGTTTGTCATGACTTCAAGTGATTATCTTATGCGAAAGCCCAACCGCATTCTATTCGATATTGCTTTACAAAAAGCCGGCATCTGCTCGGATGATGTATGGTACTGCGGTGATAATCCGCAGGCAGATATCGAAGGAGCCTCGCAAGCCGGTATTTACCCCGTATGGTACGATAATGACACGGATAAAAACTACAGGGATCGTTCCGTTGAACATGTACCTGAATGTGAACACTTGCATATTCACAAATGGGATGAGCTGATAGAATTGTTAGAGAGAATAAAAACGTAAGAAGGCGGGATTTCATCATCCCTGCTTCTTCAAAATAACGCAGGGATGATGAATCAAATGCTGATTCCTGTTTTATCGATTTACAGTCTAATTTCCCTCACATGTCCTTCCAGGCACATCTCCCTGCTGAATCCATCGTCCTCGTACAGCTCGTAAGAGTCCCCCGGAACCCCGAAATGCACAAGTTCAAGCTTCCCCCAGTCCGTGTCCTCCACATTTTTTCCGGCGGCGGCAAGGGGTAACAGGCGGCCTTTTCTGACGAATACCACTGCTTCCTTCAAACCAACCTCCACAAAGTGGTGACCTTGGGGCAGAATCTTTTCCTCACAGACCGCTTCTCCGGCAAACTTTACCATCTTCATCTCCTCCGGCAGATATACTGTCCTGCCGATGGCGTTCTGCTCATAGACCGGCGCAATCATGATGCTCTCGCCGATCATCAACTGGTCTTCCACATGGCGGGCAATCTCGTCCCCGTCCCAGACGAAGCCCAGAGGTCTGGCATACATAGCATTTTTCAGAGCCGCTTTCATGAACTCGCTGTACAGATAAGGAAGCAGGCGGTAACGCAGCCTGATCAGTCCTTTGAAGCTTTCCTTCTCCTCAAAGGCATAAGCTTCCTGCCGGCGGGTGCCCATGGCGGAATGATTCCGCATCAGGGGTGTAAAAATCCCCAGCGCCAGCCAGCGCAGCAGCAGATCCTCCGTGGCATCTGAACCAAAGCCCCCCAGATCCGCACCGGTATATAAGAAACCGCACATGTTCAGGGAAGGCAGCATCTTCAGATTCATCAGAATATGGGACCACCAGGACTGATTATCCCCCATCCAGACACCCCCGTAGCGGTGCATACCGATATAGGAAGCCCTGGAAAACAGCAGCATCCTCTTGTCCGGCGACAGCCTTTCCAGCGCTTCCCCGGCGGAACGAGTCATATAATAGCCAAACAGATTATGCACCCTGTCATGGCGCACCCACTGTCCCCTGTATTTGTGGTAAAAACTTTTATAGTCCTCCGGATGGTTGGAAAGTCCGGCGACCATCCCCTTGAACGCGAAAAAGGAATTTATGTCCAGATTCTCCTGCTGCCTGTAATCCTCTATTTTCTCAAAAACTTCCCCCAGGCGCTTCTCCGAATAAAAGATTGCCGGTTCGTTCATATCGTTCCAAAAGCCCTCGATTCCCTTGTCTGTCAGGAACTTATACTTATCCCCGAACCATCTCCCGGCCTCCTCATTCAGCATGTCCGGCAGACAGCATTTTCCGGGCCATACTCCCACCACGAATTCCCTGCCGTCCTCATCCTTGCAGAAAAAGCCCTTTTCCATGCCCTCCTCATAGACGGCATAACCCTCCTCCGCCTTGACGCCGCCGTCAATGATAGGAATCAGGCGAATGCCCTGATCCTTCATCTCCTGCACCAACTCCTCAAAATCCGGAAAGCTTCCGCGATCGATGGTGAAGTCCTTGTACCGCTCCATATAGTCAATGTCCAGGTAGATCATATCCAGAGGAATGCCGTTTTCCCTGTAGCCCTTCGCCACCTCCCGCACTTCATCCGCCGTGAGATAACTCCAGCGGCACTGCCCATAACCAAAAGCCCACTTGGGGGGAATATAGCTCCGTCCGATCAGACTTCGGAACTCGCCCACAATCTCATCCGGGGAACTGCCCTCTATCACATACAGTTCATACTCTCCCTCCTCCACCGAGATGCGCAGACTGCTGTATGAGGTATAACCGATGTCAAAAGTCACCTTTCCCGGCGTATCCACAAAAACCCCAAACTGCTCCCGTCCGGAGACAAGTATGAAATTGTGCGCTCCATACAGGGAACGCTTCTCCTCCGTATGATTCGGGTCATCCGAGCAGTCGCTGACATAAATCCATCCCCGCTTGTTGATGCCCCGAACATTCTCGCCAAGACCATAGACAATGTCAGACGGGCTTAGAGCATAATGCAATTCCTTTCCCTCCTGTGTCAGAAAAGGTATCTCTCCCTCCCAAAGGGGCGGCTTTTCCTGTACTGCATCCGTCTCAAGCGGGTTCCCGAATCGAAATCTTTTTTTCATGGCTGCACTCCTTTTCCTCTGCTGCTTGCTGCGGGATCTTTGATTTTTTGCAGAAACTGTTCAAATACCTGCTCCCTGTCTCTTGCGGTTTCAAAATACGGCAGACCGCATTTCAGGCACTGTTCTTTCATCAGTATGCTCTGCTCCACAATATAAACTGCACCCTCCCTGAGCTCCTCATCCGGCTTGTAAAAGGTATAGTCTTTCTCCGTATCAAATTTCTTTTGAATCGCAAACCGCTCTTCCGGAGTCACATCGGAGGTTAAAAAATAAAAAATCTCACAGTTTGCCCCGTGAATGTATTTCATGTAATCCTCCGGCAGAAGCTGGTACATATCCAGCACCATACCGGGCTCAAACTCATCATATTCCGCGCTGTCCAGCATCGCCCGGACAAACGGCGCCATTTTGCCGCTGATCATGTGAAGCGTGTCCATGGAGGACAAACCGGCATAAGTGCTGACTCCGGTCTCCGGAAAACACTTTTCGAATCCCGCTATGATAGAGTCCATACTGATATGCTGATAACCGTAGCGCTCTGCCAGTCGATGGGAGATTGTGCTTTTCCCTGCCCGGGGCACACCCGCGATAATGATATTGTTTTTCATTTTCAAACCTGACCTTTCACTGGTTTCCTGTAACAAAGTATAACACAAGATGACTCGGCTGAGAAGAACAGATTGAATGCTGGCAAAACAGACTTACCTCTGTTATAATACCTTTGCGATATAGTTTCAGGATGCCCTGAACAATTTATAAGCCGGAGGAATGCAATGTACTGTAAGATCGAAACATGGCTAAACAATGTTTTAGAATATAAAATACCGTCCCAAATCCCTTCCTCGATCAGGGCCTTTTGTTTTAATCTGTATGAGGGCGGGAACGGTAATTGGTCCATGGAATTAGTGGGAACCGAGAGCTTTGATCCGAATGATGAAGATTGGGCATGTGACGAAATAACAGATTTCGGGACAAGGAAGGAACCGCTTTCCTGGGAAAAGGAAACCGGTTGGAGTGAGGTGCTGTCAGAAGTCAGCTCTGCATTAAAACATTATCTGGAGAACGGATTATATGCGGATATTCTGAAATCACGTATGGGCGTTGCTGTTGGTTTCACAGACGGCAATCTTGAAATCCTGTATTCTGATCTGTCAGGCATGGCACAAGCCGGAATAACGGATAAAACAGATCTGAAGGAAAAAATACAGCAATTGATAGAACAGAAGATATCCGAATGGCAGGAAGATGATATCTATGCAATTTCACTGTATGTGAATGACGAGAATGATGATCCACACCGACCGGTGGCAGTGTTAGGGTATAATACCGAAAGTCAGGTTCAAAAAAGCCTGCCGAAGGCTTCTGACGGACAGGAGGCCAGATGGAATTATGCCTTTTGGCTACAGAATGAGGAGCTGTGCCTGGGACGCGGCGACACAGCGGAGGATGTCAGTGACTGGATTCACGGACAGGGGTTATGGGATCAGGAAGATGAGATCGCGGAAGCCTTTGTAAGATTGCTTGTTACGGTTGTAAAGGACATCCATGCCTCAGGGTTACTAAAAGACAAGTTTGGTAAAGAACTCCCCTTTTTGATCCATGAACTGGAATATTATGACATTATTGCAACGCAGAATATTGAAGCCAACGGAGAAGCACTGGTCAGAGATTTTGTACTGTTCTGCCTGGAAGATGAAATACCGAATGTAAGCATCAATATGCCTGCGCCCAAAAGCGAAATACCTGAATTCAAAAGCGGCCTGCCGTCCCGGTATTACAGCGCGCTGGCGCACAGGGAAAAATCATCGGAGCCGGCTAAAAAAGCAGTAGAAAAAGGGATTATGTTCCTTGCAGCCCTCATCTTTATTTTATGGCTGAGCGCATGTCTTTATTTTCTGTATCTTCACATTCGCGATGCCGCTGGGGACAGGCAGGACCCGGGAGGAACAATCCGGGAAAATAATACCGGCCAGGCAGGGGAAGAAAAAGAGGAATTATATGTACCCGCCACAGCTATGCCGGATGCCGTTTCGGACAGTTATACATTGATTTGAGGAGGAATAAGCATGCGATTTACATATTGTCCGCACTGTGGCAGAAAACTTATCAGCAAAGAAATCGGTGATGAAGGTATGATCCCGTTTTGTGAGAACTGCAATATTCCGTTGTGGGATATGTTTACCACCAGTATCATTGCTGCAGTTGTCAATGAATACAAGGAGGTTGCTCTGTTACGCCAAAACTACGTCTCCGCTGCAAAGTATGTCTGTGTTGCCGGTATAATGAAGATCGGAGAATCAGCGGAAGATACTGTCATTCGCGAGGTTCAGGAGGAAATAGGGCAGAAAGTTGAAAAGCTGGAATTTATCGGAAGCTATCCATATGAAAAAAAAGAAATGTTAATGCTGGGATATAAAGCCACCGTAAAAAAACAGGATTTTAAGCTGTCCGGGGAAGTAGATTCTGCGGAATGGGTAAAGTATGAAAATGCTTTATCTTTATTGCGGGAAGGGGGCATTGCATGGCAGCTTGTCAGATCAGTCATAGATCAATAAATTTACAGATATATATCTAAATGTCAAAATATCGGGAATATCCTTGCGGAAATCCTGTCTTTATAGATAGCTCCCGATACCCAAAATGGTATAAAAGCGTCCCGAAGGCTGCAGAAAGGCATAGGTATTGAAATGGATGATTCACAGATTATCGACCTGTATTTCAGGCGCGATGAAGCGGCAATTTCCCATACTGCCGCAAAATATGGTGTCTTCTGTCACAATCTGGCACGGAATATCCTCTCCGTAGATGCCGATGCGGAAGAGTGCGTGAACGACACTTATCTGCAGGCCTGGAACTCCATCCCACCCACACGGCCCGATAAATTCGGCGCATGGCTTGGCAGGGTGGTGCGCAACCTGGCAATCAATCTATGGAACAAAAATCATTGCAAAAAGAGATATTCCGGCATGGAGCTGCTCCTGAACGAACTGGAGGAATGCATACCTTCGCCCGGAACCGTGGAACATGCAATCGAAGAAAAGGAGCTGACAGGGATAATTAATGTATGGCTCGCGTCCCTTCCCAAAAATGACCGTGTCCTTTTCATGCGGCGTTATTGGAACGGGGAAGCAGTCAATGCCCTTGCAGCGGAATGCGGTATGACCCAGGGCCGCCTGGCAAAGCGAATGTACCGGCTTAGACAGAATCTGAAAGCCACACTTGAGCAAGCGGGGTATCTGTAGATCTGCGGCTGCTTATTATGACAATCATGTCAGAATTTTCAGTTTACGGAAAGGCATAGGGATTATTCATGAGAGAAGCCGAGGTAAAAAAGCTGTATGACAGCATCACAAATATCAAAGATGAATTTGTAGAAGAGGCACAGGCCAGCAAACGAAAGGGGTGCGTTTCAGCAGGGAAGCCCATACTATGGCAGAAAAAACATCCCGCATGGACAAAATGGTGCGCCCTTGCTGCCAGCCTGTGCCTTGTGATTGGGATGGGCTCACTGATGCTGATGAACCTGCATCATGCAGGCACAAGCGGCGGTTCCTATAACTCCGGAGGCTTCGATAATGGCTTCTGGGGAAGTGGTGACCTCGCGCTTCTGGATGCCCACCGAGAAGACTTCATGCCGGGGCTTTCGGCCGAAGCAGAGGCAGCATTCGAGGGTGTTCCGGGGGTCATGGAGATATATCGAACCCTTAACAACGAATGGTTCCTGGCAAATGATCTGACAGATTTCAGCCAGATTCTCACCGCCGAACCACTCTATATCGTTCCTGCGAAGGACGGGGCATACTCTGTCTACACTCTGGACGAGAACGGCATATCCCTGGGTATGGGCTCCTCGCTGCCGAACAATATCTCCGTCTCCGTCCCCTATGCATTATCCGGACTGACCTATGACATCATTGAGGAGGATCTGGCCGGAATCAATTATGATGACTATATCATCGCCCAATCCACAAGGCTGTACACCGTGTTCATCTGGGCCAGATGCGCCGATGGAGAAGACATGATCGTGACTTATCCCGCCCGGCCGGAGTTCGTGGGGTTTGAAAACCGGGGGTGCTATACCCTGAAGGAAATACAGCGCATTTTGACCAAGGTTTACCGCGATTCCGGAAGTCATTTTCAACTGACAAGAAACTGGTTAATGATACCCGAAAAGCTGTATTTTGCTCTTCTGTTTATTTGTATGGTCATATCCATTGCTTCAGTCTCTGCACTTATCTGCGGAGCAGCAAAAAAGAAAACCCTAACGTATTACATCATATGGGGGATTATATTGCTAATCTCCATCGTATACCTCATTTTAACGTTAGGAACACATTCGATTATTGCCCATACAATGGTCGGTGGTTGAAATGCATCCTACCGTATGGAGTTTAAGTAACCGAAAAAAATGCCGCAGTGTCTTTACTGCAGCAGTTTTTTTGCATCACAAACAAGCCGGAAAAATATTCCACCTGTGCGGTTGGGTGCTCAGGAGAGCATCCAACCTGTTCCCACATTCACAAAACACGCACTTACGCGCTCTCGCGTCTGCTTACATATCCGCGTTTTGCTCCGCCTCCAGCATTGCCTTTTCAAAATGCTCCAGAACGATTTTCTGAATATTGTCTCTGGTAGCTGAATTGATAGGATGAGCAATATCTCTGTATTCCCCATCCGTTGCCTTTTTACTTGGCATGGCAATGAACAGACCCTTATCCCCTTCAATAACCTTGATGTCATGTACCACAAACTCGTCGTCCAGGGTGATGGATACAATGGCTTTCATTTTGCCTTCTTTAGCAACTTTTCTTACGCGAACATCCGTAATCTGCATTTGTACACCTCCCTCAGTCTGTAAAACATTATGCTTGCAACAGCTCACCATGTGGAAGCGACTGTTACCTACATATTATATCTTTCGTTTTTCTCAACCACGATTCGAATCTTGCCGTCCTCACCCACAAAATGGGAATTGGTTCGAATCGTACCGCGGCTTTCCACAATACAATTCTCGATATAGGTATTATCTCCAATGTACACGTTGTTCAAAATAATAGAGTTCTTGATAACACAGTTATTTCCGATAAAGCTGTTCTTGAAGATAACGGAATTCTCAACCCTCCCGTTGATGATACATCCGCTGGAAACCAGGCTGTTCCGTACCTGGGAGCCAATATTATACTTTGCGGGCGGCAGGTCATCCACCTTGGAATAAATATCAGGATACTGGCTGAAGAAATAGTTTCTGACCTCCGGCCTCAGGAAATCCATGTTGGTATTGAAATAATCCTCCACGGAAGCGATGTTGCGCCAATAGTCCTTAATCTTATACCCGTATATCCGCTTCAGCCCTCTGTACCGGATTAAAATATCCCTGACAAAGTCATATCTGTCTTCCTCCGCACACTTCTCGATCATCTCAATCAGCTGACGGCGGCGCAATACATAGATGCCGCAGGAAATAGTACTGGTCTTCGCCTGCAGCGGCTTCTCCTCGTACTCCTCCACACGATAATCCTCATTCATGCGTATGGTGCCGAACCGCTCCACATTGGTCCCCGGCTCCATCTCCCGACAGACTACAGTAATATCTGCCTTCTTATCAATATGATACTCCAGCAGCTTGTTGAAATCCATCTTGTAGATACCATCCCCTGACGCAATCACCACATAGGGCTCATGACTGTTCTTTAAAAAGGACAGATTCTGGTAGATTGCATCTGCAGTTCCTCTGTACCAGTTGCTGTTGTCCGATGTCACCGTTGGTGTCAGCACACACAGCCCTCCCTGCTTACGTCCGAAATCCCACCACTTGGACGAGCTCAGATGCTCATTCAGACTTCTCGCATTATACTGGGTCAGCACAGCTACCTTCTGTATATGGGAGTTTGACATATTACTCAAAGTAAAATCAATGCTGCGATAGCTGCCTGCAACGGGCATCGCACAGATGGCTCTCTTCTGGGACAGTTCTTTCATTCTGCGATTGTTTCCGCCTGCCAAGACAATTCCGATTGCTCTCATTGTTACTCACCTGCCTTAATCAATGTTTTTCCGCTTGCAAGGTAAAAATTCTCATAGTCGGCAGCCGTGGTCACGCCGAAGATAACCGAATTCTTTCCCACTGTAATGCCGTCCGGAATCACACTCTTTTCTCCAATGGTCACAAGACCGCTGTTGTAAATGTGAGGCGCAGTGTTGTTCTCCGCTTCTTCGCCGACGCCGAGCTTTACATTGTTCCCAATTTTTACTTCCTCGGCTACAATCGCTTTATTCACCTGGCATCCGTCACCGATCTGCGTCTGGTTCATGATAATGGAATCACGGATCACCGTGCCCTTTCCAATGGTGACACCGCAGCCGATCACGGAACTGTATACCTGTCCGTAAATATTGGAACCCTCACCGATAATGCTGCGTTCTACAACACTATCCTCGGACAGATACTGGGGCGGCAGTATCTCACTCTTGGTATAAATCTTCCAGTACTCCTCGTACAGGTTGAATTCCGGCACAATGTCGATCAGCTCCATGTTCGCCTGCCAGTAGGAGCTTAAAGTCCCCACATCCTTCCAGTATCCCGTATACTCATAGGCATACAGCGGCGCGCCCTTCTCATGGCAGTAGGGAATGATATGCTTTCCGAAATCCAGCGCCGGCTGCTCCGCCATTGCAATGAGAGCCTCCTTCAGTGTCTTCCAGCTGAATATATAAATACCCATGCTGGCCAGATTGCTTCTCGGATGCTCCGGTTTCTCCTCAAACTCGGTGATTCGTTTGTTTTCATCGGTAATCATAATTCCGAAACGGCTGGCCTCCTCAATGGGAACAGGCATTACCGCAATAGTGACCTCCGCATTGTTCGCCTTATGAAAGTCAAGCATAAGTTCATAATCCATTTTATAAATATGGTCGCCGGAAAGAATCAGCACATAATCCGGATTAAAGCTTTCCATATATTCCATGTTCTGGTAAATCGCATTCGCCGTGCCGGTGTACCATTCGCTGTTGGAGCTCTTCTCGTAGGGGGGAAGCACCGTGACGCCTCCGATGTTGCGGTCCAAATCCCAGGGAATACCGATTCCGATATGTGAATTCAGCTTTAACGGCCTGTATTGTGTCAGGACGCCGACCGTATCCACTCCGGAATTGATACAGTTGGAGAGAGGAAAATCAATAATACGGTATTTTCCTCCGAATGCGACTGCCGGCTTTGCCATCATGGCGGTCAATACCCCGAGCCGACTTCCCTGTCCGCCTGCCAACAACATGGCAATCATTTCTTTTTTTATCATGTCATCACCTCTGTCCAGCCTTCTGCGGAGGATTCTCACAGCAAACGGCCTATATTTTTACAGCATAGGACTTTAGAACTACCCTGGTACAACAATTATAACATACCCTAAAGTGAAAGTGAATATTTTTTACCAAAAAAATTTCCTTTTTTTGTTTTTATTTGTTAAAATTTAACATATTTTTTGAACAATTTATGTTTGTTTTTTTTGTATTTGTTTTTTGTGTCCATAATGCTTATAATATATTGTAACAAATATTAAGGAAGTGTAACTTATGTACGAAATCGATTTTAAAGCCCCCTGCCACATCTACTTTGTAGGCATCGGAGGCATCAGCATGAGCGGACTCGCGGAGCTTCTTGCCCAAAAAGGCTTTACCGTGTCCGGTTCGGACCGGAACTCCTCCGACCTTACCCGGGCTCTGGAGGCTAAAGGAATAAACGTTCAGTACGGTGAGAGTGCCTCCCATATTACCTCGGATATAGACTGCGCTGTATTGACCAGTGCCGTAAAAGAAACCAATCTGGAATTTCAGACTATCAGGGAAAAAGGAATTCCCTGGCTGTCCAGAGCCCAGCTTTTGGGACAATTGATGAAAAACTACGAAATTTCCGTGGCCATCAGCGGAACTCACGGAAAGACCACCACCACATCCATGGTGAGTGAAATTCTTCTCCACGCCGGTGCCGATCCAACTTTGTCCATCGGCGGCATACTGAAAACCATTGGAGGAAATATCCGTATCGGAGGCGGACAACACTTTATCGCGGAGGCCTGTGAATACACCAACAGCTTTTTAAGCCTGTCTCCCACCATCGGCATGATCCTTAATATAGAAGAAGACCATCTCGACTTTTTCAAAGACCTTTCCGACATCCGCAGTTCCTTCCGAAAGTTTGCGGAGCTGATACCGGCGGAAGGATGTCTGATCATAAACGCGGATATCCCTGATTACAGGGAAATTTCAGATGGGCTGCCCTGCCGGGTCATCACCTATTCTCTGGGCGAAGCATCGGCGGACTACTACCCGGACCGGATTTCCTATGACGACCTTGGCCACCCATCCTTTATGCTCCACAGTCCGGAAACTGAACCTCAGCCATTCTGCCTGAAGGTTCCCGGCCTTCACAATGTGAGCAACGCCGTTGCCTCCATCGCCCTGGCGGACTTTCTCTCCGTTGACCGGTCCGATGTCTCGGAGGCACTGGCTGCTTTTTGCGGAACTGCAAGGCGCTTTGAACTTAAGGGTTCAGTAGGCGGAGTAACTATAATAGATGATTATGCACATCATCCCACAGAAATTACCGCAACTTTGTCCGCGGCACAAAAATATCCCCACAAAACACTCTGGTGCGTCTTTCAGCCCCATACCTACTCCAGAACAAAGGCACTCATGAAAGACTTTGCCAAAGCCCTTTCCCTGGCTGACAGGATTGTCCTCGCCGATATTTACGCTGCCAGAGAAACCGACAACTTAGGCATCAGTTCTGAAAACCTCCGGGATGAGATAAAAGCTCTCGGGCATGAGTGCTGCTATTTTCCGTCCTTCGATGAGATTGAAAATTTTCTGTTAGAAAATTGCATAAACGGTGATTTGTTGATAACTATGGGGGCCGGTGACGTGCTGAAAATCGGCGAAAACCTCCTGGGATCATAATTGTCCACATTATCCACAGGACGGAGTTGCAACGGTTCTTTCCGGCCTGTGGATATTTCGTCACATGATTGTGAATAATGTGTTGCTGTTTTTTCCACAGATTATCCTTTTGGCAAAAAAATATCCACATTATCCACACAATCCACATTTAGTGAAAAATCCAACAGCCACAAGTGTTTCGGGAATTTGACTATTTCTTTTTTGGAATCCTTATGCTATACTTGGTCTACTGCGCGAGATTTACAATATCTGATGCGTCACTGCCCATAAGCAATGCTCAATAGGTATCGGCAGCGCAGCAATGAAAAAAAGGAAGTGTAACTGATGGCCGGTTTAACGATTTATACGGATAATAATGTGGATTTTACCGCTGTGTCCAATCTTTTTATTGATGAATATATGAAGGATGCCAATGACGCGCAGCTGAAGGTCTACCTTTATCTGCTCCGCATGATGAATGCACAGCTGGCTACCAGTGTGTCTGATATTGCGGACAAGTT
>CAMWJV010000063.1 GCA_947174665.1 uncultured Lachnospiraceae bacterium | reverse complement strand
CGCCGTCCCTCCCTGCCCAAACTGCACCGCCTCGTCCTCCTCTTCCACATCCGTTACAGCCGGAGGAGCCATGGGCGCTGCATGTACCTGAGTATTGACCACACCCACAGTTGCAGTCGGCGGCACCCTGAGCCCGGAAAGCCAAACCGGATGGTCCGTATTTTCTCTCCCTTCCGGTTCCTGTACATCCATTCTTTTTTCTGCTGATTCCTGGTATCCGGATCCCTGTTCCTGTCCGGCTTTGGAAACCGCCTGTTTCGGTTCCGGGCCAAACATCACCTGCGACCTTTTTTCTCCTAACATCCGAACACCTCCCTGCTGATGGCTTCCAGTTCTTTGCGGAACCCCCGGCTGTCCCGCAGGGAAAGATCCGCCAGAAGGTTCCCGGCCAGGGTCTGTCTGGCAAGCTCCGGCGAATGGGGCAGGCGGAAGGTCACATTCCCGAGCACCTGCTCCGCGTGGTCACTGGCCTCATCGGTCCTTACATTGCTTGCCACCTTATACTGCTTGTCTGCATCCCATTTGTTGTCCCGAAGCAGCGGGAGCTGGCTGGACAGATAGCTGATGCTCTTTAAGTCACAGTTCACCAGCCGAAGGACTGCATCGGATTCCATCAGGGCTACTGCCGAAAGGATATCATTGGCGATATAACTTCCGCAGTCGATGATGATATAGGGGGCAATCCCTTTCAGGCACTGGATCAGCTCCGAGGCCTGACTGGCCGTAAACGGCGGATAGGTGTACTCATTCTCTCCCTTTAACATCCCAAGGAAAGTCAGGCAGCCATATTTCTTATGGGTGACCAGGTTGTGCTTCACCAGGGATTCCGATACCCGCACCGCCGCCAGAACGCTGCCCAGGGAATGTTCACATTCCAGTTCTCCGGGCGAACAGATGCAGGGCAGCATGGGAGCTGTCATATCACACAGCAGGAGGACCACATTTTTCTTCTTTCCGGCCAGGTATTTGGCCAGTTTCACCGCTACGGTGCTCTTTCCGCTCCCGGGGCTTCCCCAGACTGCCAGCACCTGGTTGGGGGAACCGTACCCTTCATACTCCGGCTCCCTCTGGCCATTATCCTCCCTGCGGCCAAAGATCCCGTTCTTTTTAAAGTTCATCCTTACTCCTCCCCATTCTCACCGGCAGGAGTTTCCCTGTCTCCTTCCGTATTCTCTGCTTTTTCTGCCTCTTTTCCTGCATTTTCCGCATCCGTTTGTGCGCTTTGGCTTTCCTCTACATGGGCTTCGTCAGTCCCCTCTTCCCCGTCTTCCGTTTCCTCTTCCTCTGGTGCATAAAGTTCTGCCAAAAGCTCATCCTGGGCTTCTATAAATTTATCCGCATTGGCTTTCGTACCACGGTATACCAGGGAAAGGTGCAGCTTCCCGTCTGCTTCCAGTTCTGCCAGCACCCGGCTCTGCTCCGGGGACACTAAGAGAGTGACAGTCCCGGGAAGCTCCCGGTCCCCATCCTCCGCCTGCTCTCCGGTGTTGGCATCGTATCCACTGTTAGCCGTGACAGCGATGACCTCTACATACTGAAGCTCTGCCGGAATTACCGTGACTCCCTGTTTCTTATAGTCCGGGGCGATCACCGAGACGATATCCCCGCTCATCAGCTTGCCGGACAGCCCGTTGGCAAAGGCCTTCACCGTAACCGAGATGGCCTGCTTTTCCCCATTCAGGCTGTAAAGGTAGGCATTCTCCGCTGCGGGGGCATCTGCAATCTTGGAACTGATGATATAGTCACCGGGAACCATATCTGCAGAAGCAAACCTGCCGATGACCGTCGCCGTGTCTTTTACCACACCTTCCGGAAGGTTATAGCCGCCTACCTCCACGGTCCGTACCATGTCTTTTGTAATCTCATCTCCAATGTGGATGTCTTTTACTACCCGGACGATCTCCACCTTCTGGCTCATGGATTTGTTGAACAGCGGGGTTACCGCAAAACAGATGACCAGGGAAAGGATGATGCAGATCACCCCGATCACAGTCCGATTTTTAAAAAAGCTCATAATTTTCCTCCTTTAGATGAAAAGCTGCGGCAGCCTGTACTTTTTTCAGTCTGCCGCAGCTTTATTTTTTTACAGTTTCTTTTTAACAGGGTGAGCCATAATGCTTCCTGCGGCGGCGCAGCACACAAAAGGCTGCCACAAACACCGAAACAAGGGCACCAGCCCCAAGCAGTATCTTTTTCATACCTTTCTCTCCTCCTTCCTATAATCGAGCAGGGGAATTCTCTTCTCCCCTACTCGCCGCACGGCCCGCATGCTGCGCCAGCAGCAAACTTCCATATGCGGGCCTGTGCATAAAAACAGGCTGCCACAGCCAACAGCCGATAACAGTTTCACAGATACTTCCTTTTTTGCCGCAATTCGTTGACATTTCCCCAAAAAGAAGCACACATTATCCCCTACAGGAAAAAATAGGCTGCCAGAAAGCCGGCAGACAGGAAGGGGGCCATGGGACGGGCCTTCTTCCTCTGCAGCCCTCCTGGAGATACCAGGCAGGAACACAGCATCAGAAACAGCCCTGTAACGCACCCGGCCATCGTGTCCCAGAACCCCAGGACCAGGCTGCAGGCCGCCACCAGCTTCACATCCCCGCCTCCCATCCTTCCACCCATCGCTGCTGCGAGAAAGGGAACTGCGGCCAGGATCCCCCAGAGATTTTCCGGCTGGAAACACAGCAGCGCTGACAGAGCGATCCCCAGGTTCAGGCTATCCGGGATGATATGCTTCCGGTGATCTGTCCAGGACGCTGCCAGCAGAAATGCGGCAAACAGGACAGCTTGTATAAGCGCCAGGACCTGTCCCGTTTGACCGGCCACTGCCCCCTGCATCCTGGACAAGATCCAGGGAGCCGGCAGGATCAGGGCTTTAACGGCAGCCCTAACCGGCATAGTTGAACATTTCCTGCACACGGCGGGTCAGCGTGGGCAGGACGGTCTCATCAAACAGTGCATACAGCCCTGCCAGTACCAGTGCTCCGATCACCACTGCCATCAGGATCTTAATTGCCGTATCCACGAATCCCTCTCCAGACCTGTCCTTCAGTGCCTGACGGATCTGAAATACCTTACACGCTGCACGGCCTCTTAACTGAATCATTGCTTTCTTCAAAATAGTCTCCTCCTTTTTCTGCTGATCGAATGGAAAAAGGCAGGCGAGTCTCCCTGCCTGCCCCATCCGGCACATCCCGCTCCATCGGGGTGATGCCGTTTCCTTTTTCGTTTTCTGGTGATCTCTTTGGTCACCTGCTGTTACATGGACATCCCGCCCATGCCTTCCTCCTGCCCCAGTTCTTCCTCTTCATCAAAATCTGCATCGTCCAGATCCTGTTCTCCGGAAGCCTGTACGTCTCCAGCAGTCTGTCCTTCAGAAGTTTCCTGCCCTTCCTGCATGGCCAAAACCTGGGTATAGGCATCCCGCACGGCCTGGTCGAACTGTTCCCGCATGCTCCGGCTCTCAAAGAAGCAGGCATCCTTGTATTCCCTGGTGTCTGCCATCTTTGTCCTTGGCATGACCACCGTCAGGTCATAGTCATCCTCCTTGATCTTGACATTACGGATTGTGCAGATGCCCGCGAGCTCTACATCCGCTGTCGCAAGGAATTCTCCCCTCTGGCCGTCTGTGTGGATCTGTACCCCTGTTACCGGCAGGACCGCCTGTGCGGGGGGCTGTGCTGCCCTCTCCTGTGTCTGACTGTTTCTTCTCGGCATTCTCTTATCCTCCATTTTCTTTATTTATCTAAATCCCCATGGGGCTTCAGAACGTTTTGACTGTGCAGAAAGACCGCTGCAGGGCCGCAGCGGTCTTCCACTCTTTTTATACATCTGTATCTGCTTCCTGGGTCTCTTCACTCCCAGCTGTCCCTCCGGCTTCTTCCGCCTCAAACCGCTCAAGCTCCTTTGTGATCAGTCCGATCACAAACTTCTTCTGGTTCATTCCCGGGTGCTTTGCTAAGTATTCCTTCACCCGTCCGAACAGCTCCTCTGATACCTGGAATGCCAGGGTCCTTGTTCCGTTTGCCATTTCCTTTCCGCCTTTCCCAAAGTGTTCCTCCAGTACCATCTCCACATACTGCGCCAGGGTCATCGCCAGGGCTTCCTGCTCCTGCTTAACTTTCCCGTGCAGCTCCTCCGGAATCATGGCACACAGGTTTTTCCGTTTTTCCATAGCCGTTTCTCCTTCCTGTAAGCCAAGTATATGGAAAACCGGGCGGAATAGCTATGACCAATACCAACAAGGATTTTCCATAAAACGAAGCATATCTACTATAATGTCATGCTGCCCATGCCCTGGGACATATCTTCTTTCTGGAACATGGATGTATAGCTGTTGACCTTATCCGCAAGGGCTTTATAATCTGCCGCGGTCGGCTGGTAAACATACCAGGTAAACTTATCTCCGTCTTTCCAGATATGGGGAACGATCCCTTCCCGGAAGTTTGGATTTGCTGTCTGCTTTTTACCAAGCACATCCGAAAACCGCAGGAGCATGCTGTCGATGGGGCCTTCCTTCCGGTTCAGCAGAGTCACCTTCAGGGCACAGTAGTGGTCTGCCACCCTTTCGGTGGCAAACTCCATCCGCACCCGGATATCCTCATCCAGTTTTCCATAACAGCTTCGGCCAGCAAAGACAGCCTCCGGAATGATGAGCCCCTGCCCCAGCAGCTTTCTCATCTCTTTTTCAAAAAAGGTTGCCACGGTCTTCCCCTTTCCTTCACATGCCCATCTGAGGCGCTGCCTGCCCCTGTTCTGCCGTCTGGGACTGGCCACCCTGGTTCTGGGCCAAGGACTGGTGATAGGCATTTAACACCGCCTCATTCAACTGGCTTCTCGCCTCCTTCGTACAGGGAAAGCAGATATCCTTATACTCCCCGTTCCCCGTCCGATAGCTGGGCATGGATACGAACAGGCCGTTCGCACCTTCCATGACCTTGAGTCCCCGGACAGCAAAGCTCCCGTTTATGTTTACCGATGCCGAAGCCCGACAGCTTCCCTCCGGGTAGAGGGAATGGATCTTTACATCATACGTAAGAGGTGCATATCCTCTTTCCTGTGCTGCCGTCTGTCCGGCAGTCTCTGCTGTCTTCTGCATTTTTGCCATTGTTGTCTCCTTTCCGGCTGTTCCTTCAGCCTCCGTAGTTGAACATTTCCTGCACGCGGCGGGTCAGGGTCGGCAGCACAGTCTCATCAAACAGGGAATACAGTCCCGCCAGCACCAGTGCGCCGATCACCACTGCCATCAGGATCTTGATGGCGGTATCCACAAATCCTTCCCCTTTCTGCTCCTTCAGTGCCATGTATCCTGCAAAGAGCCTGCTGGACACCCTGTTCTTTAAATTCCTGATTCTGTTTTTCATGGTATGGTTCCTCCTCTTTTCTTTCTTGTCTGCCATGCAGACGTTACGGTTGCTGCCCGCTCCTTTTTGGGGCATGCCGTGGTTTTCTTCTGCTACAGCTGCATGACAAGACCCTGTGCCGGTTCCGGCCCGCCAAAGGCGATGGTCTTAAAGCCCCGTTCATCCACGTAGTGAAATTCGCTCCCCTCCCCGTCATACAGTTCGACCACGTCCGACATGGACAGGGAGTGGCCGGTGTATCCTGCGGGATGGAGCCCGTTGCTGAATTTGTTGTAGATCTCCTCCAGGTTATTGGTATCGGCCTCCCCGTCAAACACCACCTGGTAGTCCTCCGGGGAAGGCTCCCCGAACCTCTCCTGCATCCGGTCATAGCTGATAAACTTCATATACACATCCACAGCCGGCTTTAACTGCCAGATCCGGATGTTTTTGAGCACCGGGCTGCCTGACAGGTCATCCTGTCCGTTCATCAGACGGTCATAGACCCCGTCCCTCCATTCCACCTCCCGGATCCCTTTCTGTTTTTCCAGGAACCGGTTCAGTCCGTCCCCGGAGAAAATCGGATCCACCACGGCCTTATTTCCGGTGACATATCCGGCAGCGTTCCCAAAATACAGGATCCTGCCGTTCTCAATGCGGATCCCACGCATAGGGCATCCCTCCTTTCCTATGTGATTTCCATACTCCCGGGATCCGCCTGCCCCTGCATCTTCTGAAGTGTCTCTTCATCCGGGAACACCAGCTCCCCGGCTACCACTTCCATCACGCAGAAATCATCCCGGTCACACAGCATGACCCTGTGCTGATAGGGCTTCTGCATTTCCATATAATCCATGGCCTCCTTTTCGCTGCACAGCCAGACTCCGGCTGCATAGCGCCCGTCCTCCAGGAAGCTGTATCCGGAATAGAGCACTTCATGCCCTTCAAGCGGCACAGCCCCAATGGGGCGGATCTGGGACAGCTGCAGCTTCGCCTGTTCCGGAAGGAGCTTACGGTTCAATATCCCCAGAATCTGGGAGCGCCGGAAACGGGCTGCCTCCCCATGATTAAGGCTGACTGCAGACACCACATGTCCCGTGGGATCCGCTTCCGCCCCTCTTCCTCCTGTACAGAAGTAAAGCTGATTCCCGCCGCCATCCGAAAGCACATCCGGGCGGACCACGATTACTTTTCCGGTCAGGGACATACCATACCCGGTCTCTTCACAGTCCTCTGCTGTGTAGATCCTCTTTTCTCCTGTCTGCCTTTCCATTCCTTTATCCCTCCTTCTGGCGCATCAGCCCGGATAAGTCGGCGATCAGGCTTAAGCGGGTATCGTCCGGCATGGTCCGGATAGCTGCCCGCACATAGGCTTCCACTGCCTCTGGAGACTGGTCCCCCACCTCAATGATGCTGACCTTCCGTACTGACACCCTGCCGTCTTTTAAGCCAAGGCTTACGATATCTCCATATCCCATCCCGGCTGCATCCCGCAGTTCCTTCGGGATCAGCACCCGTCCTTTATGGTCCAGCAGCTTATAGACTGGTTTACCCATCTAAAAATCCTCCTTTCTCTAAAATCTCCATAGCCTCTTTTTCTGTCATTTCCAACAGCCGGAGCATTCCCATAAACGGCCTTCTGGCCCTCAAAAGCGGTTCCTCTGCCCCGATCAAGACCACCCCTTTTGCCGTCTGGACCACAAGCTCGGCATCCAGAGGGATTCCAGCTTCTTCTAACAGTGCATGGGGCAGCTTCATCTCTGCCTCCTCCAAAGATTCCATGCATTCGGTCTTTCTAAGACCTTCTGCAGAAAGAAAAAATCTCCCGTAGCTGTTCTCAGCCCGGACAGGCTGCAGGCTTCCATAAGAAAGACAGACCCGATCTCCTGGCCCCGCTCCCATGGTCTCCAGTACCCCGGGAGGCAGGATAATGCTGCCATCATCGGCAACCGTACCCTTTATCTCCATCTGTGCCATGTCATTCACCTCCTTCCCCATTCGTCTCCTCTTTCCTTTTCAGTTCCTCACAGAACGCATCCACGGCCTCCTCGTCTGCATGGATGTCTGCCGCCTCCAGCTGGGCTACAAGGGCCGCAATCCGGGCACATTCCTCCGTCAGCTCCTTCATCCGGGCACTGGGGTTATAGCCCCCGCAGTTGCGGATATAGCCCTTTACACGGCAGTCATAAAATCCTGTCTTCTGGTTCTTTAAAAGGGCAAAATAAAGCCCCACCATGCATCCGTCCGCGATCCGTACCACCGGCATCCCGTCCCAGCCTGCCTCCAGGGTCTGTCCTCCCCCGGTCTTTTCTTCGATCAGGGCCTTCGCCCACCGTAACTTCTCAACCGCTTCCATTGTCACTCTCACCTCCCGGCATCCAGTCCCCGAACAGGCTCATCTGCTGCGGCCTGGTAAGCTTCCTCTCCTCGGGGTCATAGTTGGTGATGATCAGCTCCGGGTACTCACAGCCATTGTCATACCGCTGCGCCAGGTTGTTCATCCGGGTCACTGCCGTGATATACCGCCCTTCATACAGCTCCCTGATATAGCTGCAGTCATTGTAGCTGACCATCCATTTTCCCTGGCAGGCATTCAAAGTATCCCTAAGACGCACATGGTCCTGCTTCGGGAACTCCACTGCATAGTGGTCCTCCGTCATGTAATAGGGCGGGTCACAGTAAATAAAGGCGTTCTCCCGGTCATACTGCCGGATGAGCGCCTCAAAATCCTTGTTCTCTATGACCGTGCCGGCCAGCCTCCTGGACGCCTCCCAGATCAGGGAAAAAGTCTTCCGCACATCAAAGGGCTGACAGCCATAAGAAGTACATCCACTCCCATAGCTGTAACGGATCAGCTTGTAAAAAGCCACCGCCCGCCGTACATCCCCAGGGGATGCATTCTCCAACATCAGGGACCGGATATCTTCAAATTCCGGCGCAGGCAGGTTATGCTCTGCCAGCTCCAGTTCCCTGGCCATAAACCGGGCATCGAATTCTCCTTTGTCCAGGAACTGCCGGATCACATTGAATTCATCCCTGCCGTTTAACGGCAAGAACCCCAGATCCCGCAAAAACTCCCAGGGCTGCTCCCGGACACAGGAATACAGGTTGGCCAGGTTGGAATTGAAGTCATTATAGACCTCCATTACCTTCCCGTCCGGAGGCCTTCCAAAGAGTACCCAGCCTCCTCCCCCGAACACCTCAATATAGCGGTCATAGCGGGCGGGGAACATGTCATATATCACCTTCCGCAGTGCCTTTTTCCCGCCGACCCATGAAATAAAACTGTTGATCTTCTGCCACCTCCTTCTTCTGTTTTACGGATTCGCAGATCCGGTTTGTTACATGGTCTGGCAAGTGCATCCTCCCATCTGCTGGCTGCCCTCCTGGGTTTCCGAAAAATCCGGTTCCCCATCCAGGGACACTGCACCATAAGCGGTCAGCTTTATGCCTCCTGCCTCAAACTGTTCCATGCCGTATTGATAAAAATTAAAGTTCTGAAAGGCAGCAGCGGAGCAGTCCACGCCCATGTTCTCCAAACACTCCTTCCCGTAGGCTTCATAGCTGACAAGGCTGGGGTCAAACACATAGTACCCCAGCCGGTCTGCCAGCCAGAGGGAACGCTCCACGCTCTTCCAGCCGTCAAACTCCAGTATTGCCTTGTATTTCACAAGCTCCTTTGGTGTCATCTTCCCCAGCTTTTCTGCCAGCCTGATAAGTGTCTCGATATCTTCATCAGGCCCAATCTGTTCTTCCAGGATGGGAGCCATGCTGATGACATCCGTGATCCTGCACTGGCGGAAAGAACCTGCACCCAGCTGCCCGCAGGCAGAGGCAATCTTCTCTTTGCTGCAGGGCAGGGAAAGCCAGATATCTCCATCTTCCGGACGGCTTCTGTTCTCAATACGGATGGACAGGAGGATCTCTTTTTCCTGTCTGGGCAGTTTCTGTCCATCATAGACCTCCTGCCAGCCCTCTCTGGACCGGAAACAGTACCCTTCTCTGGTAAAGGCTCCTTTTTCTGAATGCCGAAGGTATGCCCCTACTTTCGCAGTATCCATCATTCCGATCACTTCTTCCGGCAGATCCTGAAGAATCCGCACAAAATCTCCATCCAGTGCATTCTCCCCCAGGTCCGTGTCTTTCACGATTCCCGGCAGAAAATCAAAATATCCCAGGTTATAGGTGGCATTGATCATGTCTTTGATGGAGCATTCATGCCCCCGGCGCTCGGTCTCAATGCAGGCCAGCACTCCTTCATACTCTGAAAGGCTTTTTTGATCCATCCGGCAGACCTGGCCGGCAAGAAAACTCACCTCGTGTATACCCGCTTCCATCCGCGCCAGACGTTCCTGCAGAAAAACAGGCCAGTCACGGAACGTGATCATCCGGTACTCCCCGTCCTCCGTTATCCTTGCCCGCTCCATGGCATCCTGTACCGCCTCCCTGGTAGCAGGTACTTTCAGTTCTGCCCCCTCATACTCCGGGCAGCTCCCATATCTTTTTGCTGCAATCGTCACATACATTTACATCCCTCCCATCTGGGGACCGCTGCTTTCCCGGAGGATGCTTAAGAACACTTCCTCCGGCAGGATCTCAAAGGAATCCCCGGACTGCCAGAAGCTGACATACAGTTTCCCTCCGTCCACCTCGATCTCCCTCTGCTCAAACCCTTCGCCCCATCCATCCGAAGCCTGACCGCTCCAGTATTCCATAACCGCTTCCATCTCCTGCGGGTTTAAGCCTCCCCGGCTCACTACCGTTGCTACTCCATACAAGCAGCCGTTGATCTCATCGATACCCGGAAATATGCTGACCACCCGCTGTTTTAACAGCTGGTTGTCCAGATACTCCGCCAGCCCCCGGCTCCCTTCATTGGACCAGTCTTCTTTCTCCAGGTACTCCTGGATGGAATCTGCATACTGCATCAGATCCCTGCCATCCAGCACAGACGGTATCTCCTCCATTCCTCCCCATCCGTTTTCCTCATGGAAATTCCCCTCCAGGGGGCTTATGAAGCGGGTGGTGACCAGCTCTTCTGCAAAAGACCGGAACCTCCATTTGTTACTTGTCACGATCCCATGGGAAGTCTCCACCGCTCCTGTCTCCGCCATCAGAGCCTTTGCCATCCGCTCCATGTCTACAAACTGTTCAATGAACCCGTCCAGATAGAACTCTTCGCTGTTCTCCAGAACGTGGTGGACATATTCCTCCGGGCTGCTGATCCCTTCCGGGCAGATCTGATATTCCTCCAGATTCCCTGCTACCTCCAGCACTTCTTCCATCGTTCTGGGGCATTCTGCTTCCAATACAGCCAGAAGATGTTCAAACCGCTCTGTAGTTCCATCCAGGACTTTTTCTGCCAAAAATACAGCTGCTTCGTTAATCTCTTCCACCTGAAACTGGACCGGCAGATAGCCGATCAGTTGATCCTCCGGCCTCCTGTGAAACGTAAAGAAATCACACATATTTAAGTTCCCGACTCCAAAGCTCTCCCTGGCCAGTGCTATCCGTTCCTCGGAAGCCGGGACAGACAGGCCATAGTATTCAAATACCGGAGTGTCTTCTTTCCTGTGCAGGCACAAAAGGAGCAGGCTGCCTTTTTCATATCCCGGATCCGGATCTCTGCCGTTTTCATAGACCTCATCCAAAACAGCCCCTTCCTTTTTCAGCACCAGCCCGCTTGGGGTAAATTCCCCCTTGTGATGGAGAAAAAAAGAATCCGACACCCGCTCATGGTCCAGAAGTCCTGCGATTTCTGCGGGAACCTCAATCCCTTTATTCTTCTTTAGCAAAATCCTGGACAGCTCATTCTGGTCTGTCCCCTGGGGGATCCGCTCATACTGGTCCAGGTTAAAGGAAAGATTGATCATCTCTTCCAGCTTTTTCGGATCCTCCATCCGGAGCGCAGCGGAAAACACATCCTGCTCCGTCCGGGTCAGATACCTGGTCCGTCTGGCCAGGTAATTCATATGCCGGAACACATCCTGCCGTTCAAGTCCGATTCCTTTCAAACGTTCCCCCAGGCCGGGGACAGATGACTGGGCCTGCTGGATCACCACCGGCATCTCTTTTTCGGCATCACCTATGGCAGTAAAAGCCTGGTCAATCTCCGTGCGTGAAGATGGCAATAACAGAGAGACTGTCCTGTCTGCACTCTTCCCGATCTCTATTTTCAGCAATGTTTCCCGTTCCTCCTTCCTGTCCGTTCTTCTTTTTCTGTCATGATCCCGATCCCATGCCTGCTGATCAGGATGCCGCTTAAGATCACCTGCAAAAGCCCGTCACTGATCAGGTCCGGATCCCCAAGCTCCGACAGGGACAGCCGGGGGATTCCGCCGCACATCTCTTTTGCCGCACAGAAAAGGGCATAGCCGTCAGGCTCAATGCCGCGGATTGCCATTTCTCCATACCGGATCCCCTTCTTTGTGATGCATGGTTTTGCCCGCTCCCATAAAAAAGAATCTGCACTCAGCAGGAACACTGCCGCAGCCTGCCCATGATTCGAACACAGGGATTCATACCCCCTGTCCCCGCAGATCTGCCGGAAACGTTTTTTATGCTGGCTGTTCCGGAACATGAATCCTGCCACCTCCCCTCTGTTCTTCAGATTGATGATGCGGACTGCCAGCTGGGAAGGCGGGATCTCCTCCAGAAAGAGCAGAACCAGCTCCCCGTATGGCTGGCCATGCATTTCCTTTGGTTTCCCCCGGATGACTCCGCATCGGCGCGGCTGAAACCCCGGAATCAGCTGCATCCCGATCTCCAGTTCCTGGTAGCCGGTCCCTGTTAAAAAGCATCTTGACAATCCTGCACCTCCTAAGCCATCCCCATCCGGGGAAAGCTCTGCCCTTCGGACTGTGCCTGGTCTGTTTTCTGGATCCCTTTCAATTCCTGTTCTGTCTGGATCCGGTTTCTGGAAGCTGCGCCAAAATCCACACAGAGACGGCATTCTTCCTCACAGTCAATATCCCTCTGTACAAACCCTTCTCCCCAGCCGTCTGCCATCTGTCCATACCATTCGCTTTTCAGCCGCTCTGTTTCCATCGGAGACAGTTCCTCCCGGCACTCCACCTCCAGAACGCCCCAGAGGCAGTAATCCCAGACCTCTACAGCCGGATGCATGCTGATGACCTTTTCCTTTAAAGGTCCCTCATCCAGATATTTTGCAAGCCCCGGCCTGCCTTCCTCGGTCAGATCATTTTCCAGCGCTTTTTTTATCCTCCAGTCATATCCTCTCAGGGCATAACCATCCATAGATGTACAGTGGTCCTCACTGTCATAAAAGGCACCCACTAAGGGGCTGTACAGCCGCATCTTTACAGGTTCTTTCATCTCTTTATTCTTCATTTCCAGTCCTCCATTCTTCAAAATCCATCAGGCTCATCTGTCCCTCCACCTGAAAATCCTCCATCCACCAGGCAAACACATCCTCCGCCGTCCGCCATTTGGTCCTTCCCCCACTTTCATGGATCACATCCAGCATCCGGCCAAAAGCCTTTGTATAGGCGTGCCGGTAAGTGGGGAACAGGGCGAACTCCTTCCACCGGGTCTTTCCTGCCATGGGACAGCCGATGCACCCGACACGGTAAAACCCCATCTCATACAGCGGGTTCAGGGGAAGGCGCTCACTACGGATATAGTCCCATACATCATGGTCCGTCCAGTCTACAATAGGATTGCAGATCCGCTTGCCCTTCAGGGCACAACTCTCGAACAGCCTCCGGTCATCATCATTATCATTGTTCAGGATGATCTTCTTCTCCGGATTGGCTGTAAAATTTTCATACACACCCCGGCTGTTCTTCCGCTTCACACTCTCTGCCCACCGGACTCCAGTGGTGATGAAACGGTCCCGGCAGGTAGCCTCCTTCAGCACCTGACAGCAGTACCGCTGCAGCCTGGTGGGCGGAAATTTCTTCATCGGGATCAGCGACCACATGGTCACCCGTCCACCTTTATATACCGGATAGTTGACCTTGCAGGGGACTCCCTGTTCCTCCAGTTTTCGGAAGGTCTCCCGCACATAATAAATGGTCTGGGGCGCATCCGCCGTGGTCAGGTTATGCTGCACTTCATAAGGGATGCCCGACCTCCTTACAATCTCCCGGCACACGGCGCTGTCCTTTCCTCCACTGTCCGTGACCACCAGGGGACTTCCATACAGGGCAAAGGACATCTGTGACGCTGTCTTCACCCGCTCGATCGCTTTCTGCTCTAAATCCATCCAAAAGGGAGTCAGATATCTTTTCCCTGGCCAGGAACCCCGTCTCCTTTCTTTCTGGTATTGATGTGCGCACAAAAAAAGCGCTGGATCAACAGCGCCTCAAATCCCTTTCTTACATCCTTATCTCAAGTCCCCCCACCTCCTTTCCAAGCTCCTCTTCTGTCAGCAAGCATAGGTCTTCTCCCCGCTCCGTATCCCAGAACCCTGCATGAAATCTGGTATGCCCCTCTTCCAGGGTCCGGCTGGAAAACAGATCCCCCCAGCCATGGGCGGCAATCTCTTTCCATTCCTCTTTCAGACCTGCCAGTTCACGGTCTGTCAGCTCTCCTGTGGTACGGACTCTGGCAACTCCCCACAGCCGCCCATGACGCTCTTCCACATCCGGAACAATGGATGATATCTTTCTTGACAGGAGCTGGTTCCACAGGACTTCTGCCAGACCTCTTTTCCCATACTCCCGCATGCTCTGGGTGATCTCCTGTCTGACCGCTGCCTTAAGAGCCGGAACTCTTTCCCGGTAAAGGAGTTCCGGATGCATTGGAAGTCCGGAAAAGGTGGACAGCGTCAGTGGAGCATACAGTTTGATATCCTGTTTTTCTCCATGGTCTAGCTCAATCGGCCATTCCCGATTGATTACAACGCCATAAGAAGTTTCCACCACACCATCCTCCACGATCTTCTCCTGCCCATATCTGCGGTAATCAAAACAGGAGGCCAGCCCTTCTGGAAGAGATATCCCTGCCTGTTCCAGGCGGTAATGCGCATAGCTTTCCGGTTCCAGGAAGGGAAACGGCAGGAGTTCATATCTTTTATGACCTCGAAGCACACAACAGCATCCGTCTACAGACATAGGGATTTCTGCCTCCAGCGCTGCAAACGCCAGCTTCCAGCCAATTCCTGAACAGCTTTCCATCTCTTCGATCATCCCTGCCGCCCTGTTCAGTTCCTCCAGTGTGCTGCCTGGAGGCAGATGTTCCAGCAGGCCGTCAATGGTTCCCGATATCTCCACTCTTTCCGGTGTCTCCTCAGTGATCCCTGCCTGCCTCTTTTTCTCTGCCAGTTCCTGCTCCGGCAATGGGAGGGTGAATCTTACATAGCGGTCCTTGAAGGAATCCCGGATCAGAGTGACCGAAAAAATACCCTGTTTCTTTTCCCTTTTTTCTGTCTTCTGCTCCTCCACACCGGCCTGCGCTGCCGCCTCTTCCCTCTTTTCCACGAATCCTCCCTCTGTCAGAAATCCATGATCCTCCTGCCAAATCCTTCCGATCTTCTCATAATCTACAAAACAGTCCAGTTCTTCCGGAAGCTGTGCAGCCTCTTCACGTTTCAGGTACCTTCCCAGTTCTTCCAGGCTCTGAATCTCCGGATGGAGACGATAGGAGCCCAGATTCCCCAGCGTTTCCAGGATCTGCCCTGCAGACCGTGGAGCCTCCATTCGGTATACGGCTTTAAATATCATCCCTTCCTCCCGGCTCAATCCTTCCAGCCTTCCGGCCAGCTGGTTGAATGTTTCCAGGTTATCTCCCTGAAAGACCAGTTCCCCCATAAGGCCTCTTTCTATTTCCGGGAAGCGGGATTCCACCGCAGCCACAAACGGCATCATCATGGAGGGATGCTGTTTTTCCAGTTCGCTTCTGATCTGTTCCGCCTCCACCAATGTGACCGGAAGCCCCATCCAGATCCCTTCTCCATGGTTTTCTCTCTTTACATAGATTTTCACATGTCTTCCCCTTTCTTCCACTTTTACTGCATCCTCATCCCCTGGGACTGGTCCGTTTCCAGTATCTGTTCCTCATCCTTTCGTACCACCAGCCCGGACCTTGTATACGCACAGCTGTGGGATGCATAGTATTCTTCCCCTATCCCCAAATAGTCCAGATAAGGCCATACTTCTTTGGGAAATTCCATGATCCCGTTCTCCACCACATAACCTCCCAGCTGCCGGCTGCAGGTCACACCGGGAAAATAGTCATACAGCTGCAGGCTGTCTGCGGCCTGGAGTACATCCTCTATGGCAGAAACAGAACAGCAGTCCAGGATCCCAGAAAAGAGCACCTGTTCTTCCTGGCTCATCCTTTCTATTTTTCCTGCCAACTGACTGATCTCCTGAAACCGCCCATCTGCAGGCAGATACTGGCCCAGGTTAGGAACGGGAGATTCTACTTTGACAATCCGAAATGAAATGCTGTCTTCCTTCTCATGTCCTTTTGTCAGCCCCAGCATCTTCTGCTCAGCCTTCTCCTTACCGGAAAGCGGAAATGTGAGCCAGACCTGATTGATGGGCTTTTCTGTATTTTCGTACAGAATCTTTATGATCAGTTCTCTCTCTTGCACGGCTATCTCCTCTCTAACTATTTTTCATCAGATGGTCATTCTCATTCCATCTTCATCCCGCTAAACTCCGGTTCTTCTTCTTTTCCTGTGATGGTGACATACTGGTCGATCACATTCAATGCTTCATAGTAACTGCGGCATTCTCCTCCTGTGATCCGTTTTTCCATTTCTTCGGCCTGATCATCCAGTCCATTTTCCCGCAATGTTCGGGCAGCGATCCCCATCAGGTTGAAGATGTTTCCGTCCTCACCGATCAATGCGCAGTTCGGTTTTTCGGTCACTGATTCATGCAGAAAACCACCCAGCCGGTTATTCACATAGTCAGACATCCATGTGCCGCCAAACTGGGAGTGGGTCTGCAGCCTCCATATTGCCAGCTTTCCCATATCCAGTTTTTCTTCTCCAAAGAAAAAGAGCAGGTTGGTCACTTCCCCATTCTGGAAAACTGCCACATCATCCAGCCGTTTTCCATTTGGAAGAATTCCTTCCTGCTCCAGCATCTGGTTGACTCCATCTACCCACTCTTTTAAATCCCCGCCACATCCCTGAATGACCAGTCCTTCCCGGTCATGCATTGTCCGGAGTTCTTCTTTTTGGATCTTTCTCATAGTTCCTTGCTCCTTTTCCATATGTTCTTGTTCCTTCAGTCAAGCCGGAATGAACCAACCCTGCAGACAGCAATGCATGCAAGTCCGGCTGTACCTGACACCAAAACTGCTGCTATTGCTGCAAGTCCAAATATCCATCCCATATCTTTCACCCTCTCTTTCCATCTTTTTATGCCATCTCCTGCATCCGGCACTCTGCCATAACAGCCTCCTGTTCTTCTTTTGCAAAGTATTCTTCTGCTGCCTCCCGGCTTACTGCCAGAATCTCTCCTGCCGCCTTTTCCTCCATCTGAATTGGTGCCAGATGGCGAATGATCTCACCACACAGCCTCTGATCCGGACAGGTATCCAGCATCCCCAGTCTAGTGCTCACTACTAGGCGGTCCAGAACATCCGTCACGATGATCTTCTGGGCATCGATCCCCTTTCCTCCAATCAGGTTAGCCAGGTTCTCTGCTGTCAACGCAACCATGTATTCTTCCCTTGGTCCATTTTCTCTGGGATATATATAGGCATATCCCATGGTCTCAGTATCCATGATTTTTCCTATCATTTGCTCCTCTTCTGAATGCATATTTTCCCTCCTTCCGGAACATTTCATTGATATCTTTTCTGAAAATAAAAAAGCCAGAAGCCTTCTCCCATTACAGGAGTTACTTCTAGCTCTTATTTATACCAACACAGTATATAATTAAATGCTACATGATTTTTATTTAAAATCCCAATCCTTCTATCCATTCCCGAACCTCATCATCTGAAGCGTTAGACGGGAACCTCCTACCTTCTTTCCATTCTCCGCTTCCGGCCAGCTCCGCCAGCAGTTCTCCGCTCTCTCCTAATCCGGATGAAGCAGATGTACAGAAAGGAATTACTGTTTTTCCTACAAAGTCATTTGCTTTAACAAAGCTGTTTACTGGCCATGCCGCAATTCCCCACCACAAAGGGTAACCTACATACACCACAGATGCAGATTCCCAGCCATCTATCGTAGTGGAAACCAACTCAATCTCCCTCTTCTCTGGATCTTCATGTTCCTTTCCTACACGACTGTTCTTATCTGTCCAATCCAGATCTTCATCTGTATATGGCTCTACAGGTTCCAACTGAAACAATTCCCCACCGGTAGCCTCTGCGATCACACCCGCCACCTGCTCCGTATTCCCTGTTGCCGAAAAATATACTACGATTGTTTTCTCCTCTGTCTCATTGCTTTCTGTTTCTTCTATACCAGTATCTTCCGCATCTACATTTTCCAATGTCTCTGACTCTTCCCCCTGCTTCTGTTCATCTGTGGCCTGTTCATACTGAATCGTATAGTCATTTTTTGTGTTCTCAGAATTTGAGCTACATCCTACTAATAGGCCTGCTGTCAACACTCCTGCCATAATCAATGAAAGTACTCGTCTGCTCATATTATAAATGCTCCATTCTCCCTGTCTATTTATCTCAACACCATACACAATTCTCTTTCTTTTTGTGTATACAGTTCTTATTTTCCTCTATTATTAAACGTTATGCACACAATACACAATTAAAACCTTGCTCCATATTAGGATAACCTATGAACACGATATCATACTGCTCCATGTCCTCCACTGCACCATCGATCTCAGGCCTGGATGATCTGTCATTCATCTCAATGGTACTGCGGCTGTTGTCATCATGCCAGTTCAGGTCTGCATCCGTATAAGGTTCCTGGGGTACGATCTCATACATATCGGCCCCCATACTTTCCGCTATGATCTCAGCAACTCCTTTGGTTGTCCCTGTTGCTGAAAAATATGCTACTAAGACTTTGCTCCCTTCTTCATCCGGAACATCCTGACTGTCGGCTGCTTCTTTACCGTCTGTACCTGTCACAGCAGCGTCCTCTGATGATTCAAAAGTGCCGTTTGTTTCCGGCTGGACAGATGCCGATTCTTCTGCAGGTGCAGGACTTTGTTCC
>CAMWJV010000062.1 GCA_947174665.1 uncultured Lachnospiraceae bacterium | reverse complement strand
TATCTCCAGCGGGGTGTTCGGGTTTTATATGTCACCAATGATTCTGGCGCGGCTGGAAGCCAGGAGTCCTGTGGGTGAGCTCTTGCTGACCGCGGCGTTTTTGATCGGAGGGTGCCTTGTTTCGGATGCCCTGATCGCGTTTATCGGCAACGGAGCAGGCAGCTGGGGATTGAAGCAGCCGTATCAGATAGAGCTGCGATCCCATATTCTTCGGGAACTTATGGATAAGATAGCGGATACCTCTTATGTTAATTGCCTGGATACAAAGTGGCAGAGGCTTCTGGAACGCGCCAGAGAGTGCTTTAACAGCAATCAAGCCGTCTGCGAGAGGATCTGGCACGTCCTGCAGGAACTGGTGGTCCGTCTGGTGATGCTCGGTTTCTTCACCGTGGTTCTGACACATGTCCATCCCCTGGTCTTTGCGGTAACCATGGCTTTGAGCGGTCTGGATTTTATTGTGTCTTCCTATGTCTACAAGTATAATTACAGGCACCGGGAAGAACGCTCACATCTGGACAGGCAGATGTGGTACCTGGCCGGCCGGTCCCGGGATCTGACCGTAGCCAAGGACATTCGTCTGTTCGGCCTGAAAAGCTGGATCCGGCGTCTGACCGACAAGGCTTTTCTGGCGCGTCAGGCGTATTCCAGGAGGGAACATGTCTTTTACCTGATCGGAACCTTTTCCAGTACCACTCTGGAATTCCTAAGGAGCGGGGCCACCTGCTATATCCTGCTGAAAATGTGTCTGGAAAGCGGCATGAGCGCGGCGGAATTTATGCTTTATTTTTCGGCGGTCAATTCCTTCAACGGGCAATTCAGCGGTGTCCTGAACAATCTGCTGGAGCTTAGAAATATGTGCCTGGACCTTTCCAGTCTTTTAGAATGCCTGTATTACCGGGAACCCTTCCGCTTTGAGGACGGGAAAGGCATTCCCCGGGATGAAACCTACGAGATTCGGCTGGAAAACGTCAGCTTCTCTTACCCTCAGTCGGATGAAAAGATCATTGACGGTATGAATCTGACTGTGAAAAAAGGCGAGAAGGTGGCGGTGGTAGGCTTAAACGGAGCGGGTAAGACTACGCTGGTCAAGCTTATGACCGGTCTGCTGGATCCGGACGAAGGGCGCGTTCTGCTGAACGGAACCGATATTCGGGAGTTTAACCGAGGAGAGTATTACGGGCTGTTCTCGGCAGTGTTTCAGCATTTTAACATCATGGATATCACCGTGGCGGAGACAGTGGCCCAGTCGGCTACAGACATCGATCTGGAGAGGGTGAAGGACTGCATTGAAAAAGCCGGGCTGACAAAGATGGTCTCAGAGCTTCCGGCGGGACTGGACACGCATCTGGGGCGGAGTGTCTACCTGGACGGCGTAATGCTCTCAGGAGGTCAGTATCAGCGCCTGATGCTGGCCCGGGCGCTCTACAAGAACGGCGCCATGCTGATGCTTGACGAGCCTACGGCGGCGCTGGACCCTCTGGCCGAGCAGGACATGTACAATAAGTACAACGAGATGACAAAGGGCAGGACTGCGGTGTTCATCTCTCATCGGCTGGCATCCACAAGGTTCTGTGACAGGGTTCTGTACCTGGAGGAGGGAAAGATCGCCGAGGAAGGGACTCACGAGGAGCTGATCGAAAAGGGCGGGGAGTATGCGCGGCTGTTTGAGATTCAGTCAAGATATTATAGGGAAGGAGCGGAGTTTGATGTCAACCAAATCTGAAAATATCAGCTGGCGCAGGGCCGTCGGGGTCAATATTCGTGCGGTCAGGCTCCTGGCTTCCAAAAATAAATGGATGTTTCCCTATGCAGTTGTAAAGGCACTGCTGAATGTGGCTGCTTCCTATGCGGGTCTGGTCATCATGGCAAGGCTGATCGGTGAGCTGGCGGGAGAAAGACGGGTGGAAGCGCTGACGATATGGGCGCTTGTCTCAATCCTCACGGCAGCAGCCTTCGGAATCATCAACGGGGTAATGTACCATGTTTATGAGGTCAAATCCTCGCTTTTCTGGCCTAACATGCAAAGGATCGAAGATGAAAAGTTCATGTCAATGGATTACTGTGATGTGGAAGACCAGAAGGTCCGGGATCTCTATGACCAGATTACTCAAAACAGAAACTGGAACAACTGGGGGTTCCCGAGAATCCAATGGATTTTTGAGAGTATTGTATCGGATTTCTTTTCGGTGATCGGTGCCATCGCGCTGTCGGTGGGGCTGTTTATAAGAAAGGTTCCGGAGGAAAGCCCGTTTGCCTGTTTGAATCATCCCCTGGTCATCCTGGGGTTTCTCGGGGGTATGGCGCTGACCGCAGCCATAGCTCCCTGGCTGAAGGTAAGGATGATGGAGATGAATGCGTCCAGAAGTGATGAAGCAAGACTGGGAAACAGACTGTTCTCGCACTTTGGATATTTCAGGGATGATGCTGACAGTATGGTGGAGTACCGGATGTATCCTCAGGCGCAGATTGCTCATCATTATGCTTGGAAGGAAAAAACCTGGTTTGTGGGAGGAATATGCGACAGACAGTACAAGGGCAGCTTTGGACTCTGTCTGATGGGAGCATCCATGGGTGAGAAGCTGCTGATGAGTGTGATTTATCTGTTTGTCTGTCTGAAAGCCTGGGCAGGAGCCTTCGGAATTGGGGAGGTAACTCAGTATGTGGGTGCGGTAAGCAGGCTGGCTTCGGGTGTTACGGGACTTATGCAGATGGCAAACGAACTCAGGGTAAACACCGGTTTTGTGGAGAAGATCTTTGAGTTTCTGGATCTGCCGAACAATATGTATCAGGGCAGCCTGACCACGGAAAAGCGGCGGGACAGGGAGTACAAGGTGGAGTTTCAAAATGTCAGCTTCCGGTATCCGAATTCCGAGAACTGGGCGCTGAAAAATGTCTCGGTGAGCTTTGAGGTGGGAAGCAAGCTGGCGGTGGTAGGCGAGAACGGCTCCGGCAAGTCCACTTTTATCAAACTGCTCTGCCGCCTTTATGACCCCCAGGAGGGGGAGATTCTTCTAAACGGCGTCAACATCAAAAAATACCGCTATGAGGAATACATGGCCATTTTCTCGGTGGTATTCCAGGATTTCTGTCTGCTGTCCCACCAGCTGGGACAGAATGTGGCGGGCTCCTGCGACGTGGACGAGACAAAAGCAGCGAAATGTCTTGAGGACGCCGGCTTCGGAGAACGTCTGGGGGAACTCCCTGATGGACTGAATACCTGGCTTTATAAAGATTTTGATGAGGAGGGTATTCAGCTTTCGGGAGGCGAGCGTCAGAAGATTGCTATCGCCCGGGCGTTGTATAAGGACGCGCCGTTCATTATTCTGGATGAGCCTACGGCCAGTCTGGATCCAATAGCGGAGGCGGAGATCTACCGGAGATTTGATGAGATCGTGGGAGACCGCACGGCAATCTACATCAGCCACAGACTGTCCAGCTGCAGGTTCTGCGGGGAGATACTGGTGTTTGAGGCCGGAAGTGTCATCCAGCGGGGGAATCATGAGGAGCTGATCGGCACAGGGGGAAAATACCGGGAGCTCTGGGAGGCTCAGGCAAAATATTACGAGAAGTCGAAGCAGTACGAGGAGGATAAGAAATACCTGTAGAGCACTCCGCTTATCCTGAGTTGCTGCAGGTTCGAGACTGTTCTGGGAATAAAGCTTGTAAACATCAATGTTTGCAGGCTTTTTCTATTTTTTGTTTGGATATTTAACGAGAAAACTGAACTACAACAGCCTTGACGTGATATATACTTTGATATAAATTTAAATTATTGGGAGATGTATGGAGATGAGGCGGTAAACAAAATCGGTCAGAGGAGTTTTGCCGGGTGGAAGGATTGATTAGGCGGAGGAGACTGAAAGATGAAAAAATATTCTTTTCAGATGACGAGAGAAGAAATCAGTGAGTTATGTCTCAGGGCGAGATGGGAGAATCTGCTTCTTCGTCGCTTTAAATGGCTGTTGCTGCCGGCGGTATTGACACTGGAATGTATTTTTGTGTCATGGACAATGGCGTTGGCAACGCTTGCATTGATGCTGTTGATATTTGCGGCACTCATAATGTGGACCGATTTCGTAATGAAAAAACAGTTGTATGGAAAAACACGGACCATGGAGGTAGAGGGCGGAGTGCTGAAGTCGAGTATAGAAGGGGAGGTGTACTGCGAGATTCCCTGCAGCAGCATTACGGAGATCAGGACGACTCGACATCTGCTTATGCTGGGACTCCGTCAGACTTCAAAGGTAATCGGATGGTATCCTGTTCCTTTGCGGGTATTTGCGGACGGGCAGGAGCGGGACAGTTTTTCGGAGGCTGTAAGGAACCCGCAAACTGTTGTTTCGAATCCGGAAGAACATGAGGAGACATTTGCAACAGACCCTGGAGTGCAGGCAGCAGAAAGATCAGAGCAGGAATATTTCCGTGTATCCTTTCAGGTGGGAGAGGAAGAATGGGTAAGGATGATGACGACTGCCACGGAAATCATCCGGGCAGGGACACTGGGAGAGCAGAAGAAATACTTTTTCCGGATAGTCCTTGCGGCAGTATTTTCTGCTCTTTTATACGGAGCAGCATTGTTTTTCTCCGGTGCTGCAGATATTATGCGTAGCATGTTTTTAGTGGGGTCGTTTTTCTTTTTGATTCTGTTATGGATTCTGTTGGGGAATCCGGAGAGAAATATAAGAACTCAGCTCCGCAAGGGAATGATGCAGAATAATGTCCTGGGTGTCTGGGAGATATCGGTTACAGATGCGGGAATCAGGCAGAGTATATCAGAGGATAACAGTGCCCTGATACCATGGGAGAGCTTGCTTTGTGTGGTGGAGACGGATAATGGGCTGTTCTTTTACCGGAAAGAGAAAAGGCATTTTATCGCGATTCAGAAAAGTGGGCCGGAGAGCCGGGAGCAGATTGAAAGCCTGAAAGAACTTTGTCGGGAAAAGCATGTGGAGGTTCTTGCGGGGAAAAGGAAGAAATATGTGCCGACATGGCTTTTTGTAATGCTGATAGTCGTTATGTATGTGGGATATATGGTATCTGTGGTATCCGGAGGTGTCCGAAAAGATACAGTCCCTGACTACACTTCCTTAAATGAGCAGGTATCAGTTTTACGTTCCTTAGGGTTTACGATTCCCGAGGAGATGGAGGATACTTTGTGCACCTGCATAGAAGAAAACGGGATGAACTCATATGTGGAGAGATATCCTTATACCTGGTTGTTGAGTAATCTGGCATGGGCTGATGCTGAGGAGTGGGCGGATTGGGCTCAGGACGGCGCCGCAGTATTCTGGTTTGATTTTGAGGGATGGGATATCTCCACAGATTATGTCATGATTTTGGAAGGCATGCAAAAGCTTTCCGCCGGCAGTATTTTGGATGATGTGGAAAACATCCGGGAGGATACAGGGAATGTGGACTGGGAAAAGGGTACGGGAACCATAACTGTTTCTTTGAAATGGAAAGGTCAGGAACATTCATGGAAGATGGATATGGAGAATGACTGGATCGATCCGGAGGTTTTGGGGATTTATAACGGCCTGCTTGAGAAAGAAGGGGTTCCCGAGAGATTCTATGTGACCGGCGACGATGGACAGGGGGCATTTGTATTTTATTGTACCGGGGAGTGGGCATCGGCATTTGAGGATGCAACCGGTCTGGATCTGGAGACCTGCATGGTGAAAAAGGGCTGGTAAGGGAATTACATGGCAAAGCCGGAAGTTATACAATCATAACAAAGTCTCCCTTTTTTCCCTGCTCTATAGTTTCAACTGCTATGGGAAGGCTCGTGATATCAATATATACTGTATTATAAATCGTATTTCTGTCATCATCAAAGCGTCTGCCCTCTGCAAGGGACATTTGTAAAAAACGGAGGCAAGCATAAAAATCTTTTTAGTTCCCTTCAGATCAGGATTGATTTGTTTTTACGATTCTATCATAGATCTTTGAAAAAATAAAGCGTTTCTGATGCTATATCTTTATGGGAAAGCAGGACTGTCTATCCGTGAGTTTCTTATATTGATGCTGCCATATACTGCCTTGGCAGGCAGCCTGATCATCATGGTATTTGTTACAGACAGGTATTTGCAAAAGTAGATTATTCCCTGCTCTTTACTTTTGTGGGAAATGTAGGAAGAATTTCTGTTTTTCGGGATTTTCTGCAGAATATTATTGCCGACAGGGAGATTTATACTTCCATTATTGCAAGCCAGGTCATCAGTAACGTTCCGGCAGCGTTGCTTTTATCCGGTTTTACGGAGGATTTTGCGGGTCTTATCATAGGTACAAACCTGGGAGAGCCGGGGACACTGATTGCATCCATGGCAAGTCTGATTTCTTACAAGTATGTGGCAAAAGAGGCAAATGACTGCAAAAGTAAATATATTGTGCTTTTTACGGTGGGAAATATTATCTTTTGGCGGCTCTTGTTTTGCTGAATGTTGTGTTGCATGTTTTGATCCGTTCAAGATCTGCTCTGACATTCCTGTTGCTAAAATCTGTCGCCTGCTGTTATAATATTACGGAAGAATCAACAGATCCACGGAGGTATAAAGATGAACGAAGTCTATGAGTTTTTGAAAAAATGCGGAATCTATTATCTTGCAACGACAGAGGGTGATCAGCCCCGCGTTCGACCCTTTGGTACTATCGACATTTTTGAAGGGAAACTGTACATACAGACGGGAAAAATTAAGAATGTTTCCAAACAGCTTCAGACAAATCCCAAAGCGGAAATCTGTGCTTTCAGCGGCGACCGATGGGTTCGTATTACCTGCAGGCTGGTGCGTGATGAAAATGTGAAAGCAAAAGAGCATATGCTGGAGGCATATCCGTCCCTGCAGGCAAACTACTCAGCTTATGATGACAACACGGAAGTTCTTTACCTTGAGGATGCGGTTGCAACATTCAGTTCTTTTGCGGATGAACCGAGAACGATCAGTTTTTGAGGGGTATTGCTATGCAGCATACCGTGACTTATCAGTCTCCTTTGGGGAAAATCCTGCTGGCAGCAGACAATATCGGTCTGACCGGGCTGTGGTTTGAAGGTCAGAAATATTATGCCTGCGGTCTTGACAGGGAGCATGACGAAAAGAAAGTGCCGGTTTTTGAAGAAGTCAGACACTGGCTTGATATTTACTTTTCGGGAAAGGAGCCTGACTTTATGCCGACCATACATATGACGGGGACAACCTTCCAAATAGAGGTGTGGGGGATTCTGCGCCGGATTCCATATGGCGAGACAGTGACCTATGGAGAGATTGCGAAAAAGCTTGCCCGGGAGAGGGGGCTTTCCGAAATGTCGGCCCGTGCTGTGGGAGGAGCGGTGGGACACAATCCTGTTTCCGTCATTGTCCCCTGTCATCGTGTTGTGGGTGCGGGAGGAAGCCTGACCGGCTATGCCGGAGGAATCGACAGAAAAATCAAATTATTGATGCTTGAGGGCAGAATTATATAATATTATGGATTTTTATGCAGTTTAAATAAAAAGGCATTGAAATAATTTAAAAATGTGGTATACTTAAACTCAAGGGTACTGTCCGATTTATGCCTTAATCAGGTAAAAGTGTCCGAATTGCACATAAATGAAGGCTGTTTTGTTATAATTGCCAAGGAACATTTACATGAATAATATTTCATTTAAGCAGTACAGGGGTATTGACCTTGCAATCTGGCTGGTCATCCTTTCTGTATTTGAGTCCCTTACAGTGATAGCCGCGTCAAAGTGGTTCCCAAGTGAATTGTATACACTTTCACAAGTGGTTGCGGTTCTTTGCATTGTTATGATGCGCTGGGGCGGTTATGCTGTGATACATGCTGTGGCGGGCGGCTTCGTCTTCTGTCTGGTGCAGGGAGCCGGCTTCCAACAATTTGCGGTATACTGTGTGGGAAATTGTTTTGCGCTGATTGCTCTTGCTTTATTTAAGGTTATGGGTAAAGAAAAAGTCAGGGCGGAGATTGGTTTTGTGGTTTTGTTTACGGCTGTTGCGTTCTGCGGCGCACAGTTGGGAAGATGGTTTGTGAGTCTGGTCTTCGGAGGAAGCCCCGGCTCCATAGCTACATTTTTTATGACAGATTCCCTCTCGCTGCTGTATGCGGTTGTGGTAGTGCTGATTTCACGAAGAGTGGACGGGCTGTTTGAAGACCAGAAGAGCTACCTGATCCGGACGGAGGCAGAGAGGAGAAAAGAGAATTTATAGGAGGTTTTGAGGATGCAGCGGGGCGCTTGTGACTATTTGATTTTTGACGAGGAAAGCGGAACCTATATCGAAAATCCCGAACAGATTGTCAGGGATGATGTGGAGAAGCACCACTGGCTGAATGTGGGAAGGATGATTCTGAAGGACTGGCGGCTGTACCTGATGCTGGTGCCTATGATTCTGGTGTTCCTGTTCTGGCGTTATTTCCCTATGTATGAGCTTCTGGGGTGTTTTAAGATAACGGATTCAGTGAAGCCGGTGGCGGATCAGTATTATCTGGGCTTTTCCAACTTCAAGAATCTGCTGGTGGGAGGTACAGGTCTTTCTTCCGAGTTCTGGAGAGCTTTCCGTAACACCTTTCTGCTGAGTTTTTACGGATTGTGTTTCGGATTCCCTATGCCGATCATTATCGCTCTGTTCTTCAATGAGATTCGCTCAAACATTGTTCGCAGTGCGTATCAGGTTATTACTTATCTGCCCAAGTTTATGTCAACAGTTGTCATGACTTCCATGGTAACAATGCTTGTGCAGCAGGAATCGCTTACTTCCGGTATGGGTATCCTTTCCCAGTTGTTACGGAATATCGGACTGATTGATGCTGAGGTAGCAAGAGCTGGCTTATTGAATAATCCGGCTTTCTTCAGGGCAATTTACCAGATCAGTGGAATCTGGGAGGGCGCGGGCTACGACAGCATTGTGTTCTTCGCGGCAATCATTGCCATAGCGCCCACCAGTTACGAGGCGGCCCAGATAGACGGGGCAGGAAAGCTGGCCCAGATGAAATATGTGGTTCTGCCGTGTATCCTGTCAACCATTGTCATCATGCTGATCACCAGGATAGGTTCTCTGCTGAATGTGGGTTACGAGAAGGTTCTGCTGCTGTACAACAGTAACACCTATGTCACGGCGGATGTGGTATCGACTTTCTCGCAGCGGTATGGTATTGCGGGAGCTATGCAGGGGCTTGCCTCTGCGGCGGAAATGATGAACAACGTAATCGGAATGCTTCTCGTCATCGGTGCAAACACCATCGCGAGGAAAGCGTCCAACGTATCACTCTATTAAAGGGGCTGGCTGAGAGAATATGAAGAGAAAACTTGAAATTTCGGAATTGATATTTAAGATTATAAGTTATACATTACTGACAATTTTTGCGATTTGCTGCCTCTATCCTTTTGTTTATACTATTTCCGCCGCTGTGAGCGGAGAATATGTGGTGAGGTATAACGATCTGATTCTACTCCCGAAGGATATACAGTTTGAGGCATTTTCCAGAATGTTTAACAATAATATGTTCTGGAATGCATATACAAACACGTTGTTCCTGACCTTTTACGGGACAATCTGGTCTCTGGGCATCTCCATTCTGGGAGCGTATGCTTTGTCCAAAAAGCGGCTGTTGTTCCGCAAGGGCTTTAACTTTTTCTTGGTGTTTACCATGTGGTTCAGCGCGGGTCTTGTGCCCCAGTATCTGAACTATCTGGATACGAAGAGAGTGTTTAATGCAGTAGGTATTATGGACGATAAGTGGCTGGTAGTCATTGCCATGGGTATGGCGGCCATGAACATCATACTGTTGAGGAACTCTTTTGAGGGTGTTCCCTCGGAGATTGAGGAGGCTGCCATTGTGGACGGCGCAACGGAGATGCAGGTTCTCTGGAGAGTCTATGTACCCATGAGCAAGTCCATTATTGCAACAGTGGCTCTGTTCTTCGGAATCTCCCGCTGGAATGGTTATTTCTGGGCAAGGCAGATGATCTCAAACAACAACGAGCATCCTCTTCAGGTGTTTATCCGCCTGAGGCTGGAGGAGTTTACGGATCCTGATTATATAGCAGGCTGGAATTATAATTATGCTCCTGATTCCGTGATTTATGCCCTGATCGTCTGTTCCATTGTTCCTATACTGATCATCTATCCTTTTATTCAGAAGTATTTTGCAAAGGGTGTCAATGCGGGCGGTGTCAAGTAGGAACTGTATGTTATTTTGCTCAATCGCGCATTACAATGCGGTTGATATAGAAAAAGGAGGAAAAAAATGAAAAAGAAGAAACTTACTTCATTGCTGGCTGTTTCACTTGCTGCTGCAATGCTTCTGTCGGGCTGCGGCAACGACGGAAATGCTGACGGCAGTTCACAGCAGCCCAGCAGCAGTAATCCCGTAACCAACAACGGGGGCGGGGAAGCCAACAACGGCGGAGGCGAAACCAACAACGGCGGCGATAATGCCGAAGTGACCCCTTCGGCACCGGAGCTTACCTTTGCGGAAGGCACCGTGCTTCGTATGGCATGTGGCTATAACAACGCAAAGACAGGTATTACCTTTGATCCTGAAACAGCAGGGGAAGGAATCACTCTGGCGGACGGCGTTACCTACAATCCCGGCGACTTAAAGCCTACCTGGGTTGAGGTTCAGAATGTACTGGGCATGAAATTTGAAGACAAGTTCCAGGGCAGCGGAAGCGATGCCAAGGAGTGGGACTACTGGAAAGAGCAGCTGGATCAGGTTGATATGGTGAACGGTACCGCAAGCGGTCTGACAGAGGCAGGCGTTGCGGGCATGGTTGTAGATATTAACCAGTATGTTGACAGCATGCCTAACTTCAAGGCTTATCTTGAGGAGAACCCCATTGTCCGCCTGTCCATCACAGGTGACACCAGCACAGGCGCTATTTACTTTTCGCCTTACTTTGACGGTGTAAATGACATTGAGCGTATGCCCCTGATGAGAGTTGACTGGGTTGCAAAGCTTTTGGACGGCGAGGGCGAGTTTGCCGCTGACAAGAGCGGAACTACCACAGCTCCCGTTTATCAGCCTTATATGCCTACTTCCGGCAAGGTTGACATTGATGTTGTCGAGCTTGACGGCAAGACTGTTAAAACGATTACCAAGGACTATGACACTGCAGGTAACATTATCGCGAATATGAACGAGGCAGGTTCCTTGAGTGGTGTGGATGCAGTCAATATGTTACGTAATTATATTGATCTGGCTTATAATGGTTATTACGGTACAACCCGCTCCAATCTGTTCTGCGGACAGAATGCGGCGTGGGATGCAGACGAGCTGGTAGCTCTTCTTCGCTGCGTGGTTTCCAATGCACCTACCCTTAACGGCACAGATACCATTCAGGGTCTGTTCTCCCGTGAGGATGATAACAACCAGAGACGTGTTGACATGTTCCGTTTCGTAGGCACTCTGTTCGGTGTCCGCGGACTGGAGTCCAGACAGGATTACCTCTTTGTAGGCAATGACGGCAAGCTCCATGACGCTCGTCAGGAGGCTGCTACCTATGTGGCACTTGAGAGAATGAATGCTCTGGCTCAGGAAGGTCTGATCTCCAAGTCCTTCATGGAGAGTTCTGCTGAGAAGACACAGACAATGCTGGAGAATGACCTTGGCTTTATGCATTACGACTACAACCAGACTCAGACCATCTACAATGCGACCGTGCTGGATGAGGGCGAGAAGTATATGGCTGTTATGGTTCCCGTTGCGCGTTGGGATGACGGCACCGGCGAGAAGTTCATGAGATTTACCGAGTCCTGGCGTTCCGTTAAGACCGGTGGATGGGCAATCTCCAAGGCAGGCGTGGGTGATGACACCGATAAGCTCAATGCAGCTCTGAAACTGATCGACTATGCTTACAGCCCTGAAGGACAGATCCTTATGTCCTACGGCCCTGCAGCATTCAGAAACGATGCGAAAACTTTCCTGTTCAACGGCAAGGAGATGCCTACCATCTCCGACGCAGCATATGCGGAGCTGTGGGATAAGGCAAACGGCAACTACACCAACTATGCACGTATGTACCTTGGTTCTACCTTAAGCTTTTTGAAGAGCCAGGCATTTGAGTATCAGTGTACTCATGAAGTGGGACGTGAAGGTGCAGGCTACATTTCCACCGCTATCGGCCTGGGCACCATCAAGCACCCTGAGCTTGCAATTGTATCAGATAATATGTGGTACACTTCCGTTCCTACCGTTCTGCCCACCACAAAAGCTGAGAACGATACCATTAACGGTTTCTCAGAGCTGGGCGGAGGCGGCTATTTCGGACAGAGTAAGGATCAGCAGAATCTGTTCCTTAACATCATTGTAGGCGGCTTCTCCGGTGAGGGTACTTCCTCTGTTGATGAGACTGTTGCAACTGTTACCAATTCCTGGAACGGCGCACAGTATCTGCAGATCAAAGAGACAGCTTGGCAGTATCTGCTTCAGTTCTACAACAGCAACAACTAAGTGATCTTTAATTAAGAGCGGCGCCGCGCGAAATAAACTATATCCGAATTGACCGGTGAGGTTGGTTTTGCGCGGCACTGCAAAATCCAAGGAAGGTTTTTTATGTATAAAAAACAGATGTTATTTCAGCGAATAGTATGTATGGCGGTGCTGGTTGCTTCCGCATTGGTATTTATTTACTCTCTGGGTCTTTTGACAGACCTTTATGACAGCCTGTACTTAACCATAAGGGATCCGGCGAATCTGGAGATGACTACTGTGCAGGGCTCAAGGATTTTTTATGATATGCAGTCCTTTAACAGCGAGTTGACTAAGGTGGGCATTGGGCTGATTCTGGTTTCCTTGGTTTTGTTTTTGATGAATACACATTCCCGCAGAAAGTATTACATCGGGAATTTTTTCGCAGTGGCGCTTTCCGTGGTGTGCAATGTTGCTGCTACTGTCTGGGCTGTTATTGAGATATCCGGCTACAGGGCTAAATTTTTACAGATGGATTTTGAGGCACTGAAAGCTCATGCCGAGATGTGGAAGACTCCTTACACGGAGTCCACCTTCTGGTTTGATGCGGGCTATATGGTGTTTGGATTATTGATGATAGCCACGGTGCTGCTTGTTGTAAATTTGATTTTGAAACTAAACGTGATGAAGGATGAAAAACGTCTGATCGGCAGCAGAAAGGAAGTTGAAGCATGAATTTAGAAAATGATGCCATTATTAAGAAGGATCGTTTGCGCTTTACCAAAAACAAGCTGTCTGCAAATCTTGTGCTGCTTGCGATCGTGTTTAATGCGTTTTACTTTGTCAATATCTATAAATCGGATGTTGGAACCTACTATTATAAATTGATCATAGGAGCTTCCGTGGTTTACAATCTTTTGTTTATGCTGGCGGCGTTCCTCTCCTCCGAGGGAGTCAAGAGTTATAAGATGAATTATTCCTATGTTCTGTTAGGCCTGGGAGTTGGGCAGATTGTCCGTATCTTTATTTTGCCCGGAGCTGCGAAGGGTGCCACAGTGACACTGAGTGGGGCGGAGGAGGCTGTGATGGGTAATGCACAGTTTACCCGTGTGTGTGTTTATTTGATTGTTTCTGCGGCACTTTGTGTTGTGGCGGCAGTCATCAACATCAGCAAGAGCAGCACACTCACAAAGTATCAGGCTGAACTTGAAAAAAAGTAAGAGGGAGCAAGCCATGAGTGAACTTAAATTACAGCATCTTGATAAAATATATGACAATAAGGTTCAGGCCGTATTTGACTTTAATCTGGATGTGAAGGACGGAGAACTGATTGTTCTTGTAGGACCTTCCGGCTGCGGAAAATCGACTACGCTGCGTATGGTGGCGGGACTTGAGGATATTTCCGCCGGGAAACTCATCATTGACGGCAGGGACGTTACCCAGATGCCTCCCAAGGACAGAGATATTGCCATGGTATTCCAGGACTATGCCCTTTACGGACATATGACTATATATGAGAATATGGCATTCTCTCTGATGCTCCGAAAAGAGGATAAAAACAAGATACATCAGAAGGTTATGGCGGCTGCAGAGATACTTGATCTGACGGATCAGCTTAACAAAAAGCCTAATCAGCTTTCCGGCGGTCAGCGTCAGCGAGTGGCTATGGGACGTGCCATTGTCCGTACCCCCAAGGTGTTTCTGTTTGACGAGCCGCTCTCCAATCTGGACGCTAAGCTCAGAGGCGCTACCAGGCGTGAGATATTGCTGCTGCACAAGCGGTTAAAAGCAACCATGCTCTATGTGACCCATGACCAGACGGAGGCCCTTACGCTGGCGGACAGAATCGTGTGTATGTCCATGGGCCATGTACAGCAGATAGGTACGCCGCTGGAGCTGTATGATACGCCTGCAAATATTTTTGTGGCAAGCTTTATCGGACTGCCTCCCATAAACCTGTTTGATGTGGAGATCAAAGACGGTCAGGCTGTCTGCGAAGATTTTGTGTTGGATCTGAGTGACAGGGAAAAAGAAATGCTTGCCGGATATGTGAATAAGACAGTGGTGCTGGGAGTTCGCCCGGAGGATATTGTTCAGGGAGGAAATATTCCGGTGAAGGTATTCAACAACGAGAATCTGGGCCAGACGACTCTTGTGAGCGGTTCCATGAAGAAGCATAAGGTCACCTGTAAATTCCGTGAGTGGTGCAGCTACAAGGCCGGGGACACGGTGAATGTTTCTTTTAAGAAAAAGCATTTCTTTGATAAGGAAACAACCAACGCTATTTCAAGGAATTGAGATAAATTTTCAAGGAGAAATATAAGATGAAGGAATTTATTCGTAAGTTTTTCGTTTCTCTGAAACGCAGCCCCCAGAGCATTCCGCTGGTGGCATTGGCGGCAGCCTTTATAGTTTATTCCTTTCGACTTACGTCCATATCAAATACCACAGCCAGGATAAACACTGCAAATATGGGGCAGTGCGAGTTTGCGGCCATGCTGTTTTCCATTCTGGCCTTTGTCTGTTTTCTGCGGTCCTTTCCCAAGAGGCAGAAGGTAAATATACCCATGCTGGTGCTTCTGTTTTTGATGCTTGCGCTGCTGGTATTTGCTGACAGTGTTTATCTGCTCAGAATCAACCAGGCTCTTACCCGTGCGGAAAATACGGTCATTATTGATGACAAGACAATGTTTATCGCTGAGGCGCAGAGTACAATGACTGCACACATTATACTGGTGGGAGTCTGTGCTGTTCTTCTGGCTACATTGCCGGTTTATGCAAAGCTGCTGAAGAAGATCAATACCTCTATTGATGTGGAAGGCAATGGAGATATGGAGGTAATTGATATTTCCGGTGAGGATGAATAGTTAGTCTATGGCGAGAAAGCAGAAAAGCAGACAGAGCGGAAAACCCGCGGCGGAAAATTATTATGAACTGAAGATCGACGCGGTAAACCGACTGGTCAATGCAGAAAATGCACCGGAAGTATCCGATGCGGAGATAAGAAAATATAAGTCCAGAGGAAGATTAAATATTCCGTCATGGCTCAAGATTGTATTTGTAAAATTTTGGTTCAGCGGTGCAATCTGTTACTTTTTCCTCTGGGGATTGGGAACCTATATTTCAGGTTTGGATTTGATGTTTGCGCTTGCAGTGGGTTTGGGGATTTCCATGGATTTGATGGTAAACGGAATGTTACGTTACTTCGAACCCGAGAAGTGTGCTTATGACAAATGGATGATGGTTACGGTCAGAAAATTTTGGAGCATCTTTCTGAATGTAGTTTACGCAGGAGTTTTGCTGTATTGTATCATTTGGGCTTATAATGTCATCAACACGCTTCTGGTAGGTGATGTGGAGACAGCGCAGAGGGTGGCAGTACCTGTGGAGCCGATCATATTCGGACTTATGTATATGGGATTTGATATGTTGTTTATTACCGTTAGAAACACAATTGTGAAGGTCTTTCGGGATGCAGACGCAAAGGTATCGGGAAAATAATTATGCGAAGAATTAAAATTGCTTATTTAGGTGGCGGTTCCAAGGCGTGGGCGAGAGTATTTATGACGGATCTGGCATTGGCCGAAGAGCTTTGCGGGGAAATCGCCCTGTATGACATTGATGTTCCTGCCGCAGAGTTGAATCAGAGGATAGGCGGAGTGATCAATCAATCGCCCAACACTGTATCCCGGTGGGATTACAGAGTTTATACCGAAATCGGTGAGGCGCTGGAGGGAGCTGACTTCGTTGCATGCTCCATTTTGCCGGGCACCTTTGACGAGATGGAAAGTGATGTTCATCTTCCGGAAGAGTACGGCATCTATCAGTCCGTGGGCGACACGGTGGGGCCGGGCGGCATTCTTCGTGCAATGCGTACAGTGCCGATTTATGAAGGCTTTGCCAGGGAGATAAAGGCTCATTGCCCGGATGCTTGGGTGATTAATCTCACAAATCCTATGACTGTCTGTACGAAGACACTATATGATGTTTTTCCTGAAATAAAGGCGTTCGGCTGTTGTCATGAGGTGTTTCATGCACAGGAGTTTCTGTGCTGCGTTGCCCGGGAGATATTGGGAGTGCCCCGGCCATCACGCAGGGAGATTGTGATTGATGCATGCGGGATAAATCATTTTACCTGGATTACGGAGGCTGATTACAGCGGGCATAATATGCTGGAGATTTTGCCGGAATTTATTGACAGGTTTTATGAGAAGGGATATTGCGAGCATTTGGGTGTTGAGCCTGATGATTTTCATGAGAATCCCTTCCGCTATGGAAATAAAGTGAAGATGGATCTGTTTCGTCGCTTTGGAGTACTTGCAGCGGCGGGAGACAGGCATCTTGTGGAGTTCATGAATAATTCATGGTATATTAAGGACAAGGCTGATGCAGAACGGTGGCTGTATCATCTGACTACCGTAAGTTATCGGAAGCAGGACAGAATCAATAAGATAAACCAGTCTCACCGCATTGCAAATGGTGAGGAAAAAATAGATGTGGTTAAGAGCGATGAGGAAGTAGTGGAGCTTATGAAGGCTCTTCTGGGGCTGGTTCCGCCTATTGTCTCCAACGCTAATACCCTGAATACCGGACAGATGGCGGGGATGCCCCTGGGGTCTGTGGTTGAGACAAACTGTGTGTTTTCCCGTGACAGTGTAAAGCCTATTGTGGCGAAGCCGCTTCCGGAGGATGTGAATATACTTGTGCTCCGGAATGCGCAGAATATTGAAAATACTTATTACGGAATAAAGCACCGTGATTTTGATCGAATATTTGAAGCATTTGTAAACCAGCCGCTGTGTTCGGGACTCACGCTTTCGGATGCAAGAGAACTGTTCACACGCATGGTTGATGCCACCAGCGGTTATCTTAAAAACTATTATGTAAAAGTGGGAGCGTAGTTATGGCATATTTAACATTGAGAGGAATCAACAAAATTTATCCAAACGGGTTTCACGCGGTTCATGACTTCAATCTTGAGATTGAAAAGGGCGAGTTTATTGTGTTCGTTGGTTCGTCCGGCTGCGGCAAGTCAACAACGCTGCGCATGATTGCAGGACTTGAGAACATCAGTAAAGGCGATTTCCTGATTGATGGAGCCAGAGCAAATGAGAAAGGTCCCCGTGATCGTGGTGTGGCAATGGTGTTCCAGAGTTACGCCCTCTATCCTCATATGTCGGTTTATGATAACCTGGCTTTCGGCCTTACTCTTCAGGGTGTTGATGAAGATGTCATCGAGCAGAGGGTAAAAAAGACGGCAGGTATCCTTGGACTGACAGACTACCTTGACAGGAAGCCTCGTGCTCTTTCCGGCGGACAGAGACAAAGGGTTGCGGTGGGACGAGCAATTATCCGTAAGGTTGATATTTTCCTCATGGATGAGCCGCTGTCAAATCTGGATGCAAAACAGAGAGTTACCATGCGTTCCGAGATTACGCAGATTCACCGTGAGACAGGCGCAACCACGATTTATGTGACCCATGACCAGACGGAAGCCATGACTATGGCGGACAGAATTGTAGTCATGAAGGAAGGGTACATTCAGCAGGTGGGGACACCTTATGACCTGTATTTTAATCCTGTGAATATGTTTGTGGCAGGCTTTATCGGAGAGCCGCCCATGAACTTTATACATGCAACGTTAAAGGGCGGAAAACTGGATATACACGGTAATGTTGCTGATCTGAGTGCGATTGCCGACAAGAGCGTTCTTGATAAGTATGAGGGCAGGGAAGTAGTCCTTGGATTCAGGCCCGAGGCAGTAAAACTTGTGGGAAGCAGGAATCCGGAAAATGCCTATAAGATTTCCTGTACGGTGGAACTCACGGAGCTTCTGGGCGATAATACTAACGTATATGTTGACATTCAGGGTATCAAGACCATTTTGAAGGTGGAGCCTCATGAGTCTCCGGAACTTGATGTGAAGCTTGATTTTGCGATTCCTTATGAAAATGTTTACCTCTTTGACAAGGAGACGGAGAAGCGCATTAAGCTGAAGGGATAAAGATCGGCTGATTAGTTCAGCCATGCAACAGGTCACGCCGTCTGAAGGACAATGGATTTCTGCTCAGACACTGCAGTAATCCATTGTCCCCAACGGCTGATAGCAGGCACGGATGAATTCTTTATACAAAAAGTACTTGCATATGTGCCAACTGTATGATAGAATGAATGAAGTTTGGAACAACCGGGAAAAGGCAATATAGCGAGGCTCCATGGTCAAGCGGTTAAGACATCGCC
>CAMWJV010000061.1 GCA_947174665.1 uncultured Lachnospiraceae bacterium | reverse complement strand
TTGATTTTTGTGCCTTTAATATTAAGGCTGAAATTATGTTTCGCAATTGCCTACTTGATATAATAGGGTCCCAGCGCCTCGCTGATATTGTCATAAAATGCAGATGAAGCATCGCAGGAAAATCCCTCGTATTCCGCGTCAAGCTCACCTGTCAGGGCATAATAATCCGTATAGACATAATCGCCCTTCCGTTTGATGGTCTTTCCCTCAAGGCTGATGTCACCCTTCTGGCTAACCCTGTAACTCCAGTACGGCATATAAATTCCCCGAAACCCTTCTACAAAATCGGGGTTTTTCAGTTCTTTGGGCACAAAAAACGCCTTTTTCATCTTCTGCCCATAGGCTTTCTTGCAGTCCTCTTTCGTCTTCTTGAAGGGTATAATAAATCCGGGCCTTTTCTCCCTGCTGATTCGGGACGACAGAATATTGGCTGAGCCGCAATAGCTGCAAAAAGAAGTGACATCATTGTCATCGCCGATCATCTCGCCGCCGCACTGCGGACAGAGAAAAACATTGGTTTCAAAGCAGTCTCCGTCCACCGTGTCCGTCTCCTTATGAATAGCATAAGGGTCAAATCCGGATTCGCAGTGAGCACAACGCAGTTTTTGGGAAGGAATATGAAATTTCAGATTTCCTCCGCAGTTTGGACACTCGTACATTATCGTTTCCTCTCCTGTATATGATTCACCTTATTTACTCCCTGTTTCCATGTTCTGCTGAACCTCCGCACTCTGGTTCAGCGGTGTAAAGCCATCCCTTCTGTCTGTCCGGAATGGTGCAAGAGGTATGCCGTTTACCCCGTAAACCGCCACATCCCCATAGTTCGTCCAAAGGTATCTGGCATAAACAGGTCCGGCAACTCCGTTAGCAGAGACATGAATTCTGTCACCCCGAATTTCCACCGCCGCCGGGACATAATTTCCGTCCTCCCCCGCAATCTCAAACCCCAGGCTTTCTGCAGGAGGCGCCGTTCTGTCATATCCGGGCCGCTCCGCCAACGGAGTTATTTCTTTCACTCGAAATCCTCCATCTGCATTCTTAAAATGCAGGATCAGTTCCCCGTCCCCACACTCGGCATGATCAAACAGGGGCCCCATAGCATCGGGTACATTTTCAAATCCATAAGCCAGTTCCAGCGCCTGGCTGCACATTCTCTCCCCCACCGTCCGCTTCATCTTCGGATGAATGTCATTGTAAACGCCCTGGTCGATGATACAGGTCATGGCCGTGTTCTTTACGGTGTCATACACTCTGTTCTGGGCCTCTCTGATCAGACACCAGTTCTTAAAATCCGGATCCTGCTTATACCGGTGCATGGTAAGCTGTGTAAAGATAAACGGCAGGGAATCATCCCGCCAATCCTCTCTCCACTGCTCAATCAGGCGGGTAAACAGCTTCCGGTAAAGGTGCGGTAAATGGTCATCACTCTCCCCCTGATAGTAGATAAAGCCTTTTAAGGAATAAGGCATCACCCGCTTCAGCATACACTCGTACAACCCTCCCGGACGGAAGGGGTTGCTGCAGCCCATGGGCCCCGGCCACTTGCTCTCGCCCGCAATCTCCAGCACCTCCGACCACTCCATATCCGGATTTTGCGCATAGCAGGCCGCCGCCCTTTTATCAAACTCCGTCTGATAAATGACATAGTTGTCATATTCTTTTCGTTGCTGCTCCTCAGTCTTGCCCGCCACCGCGGCATCATAGATGTCAAGATATTTCTTCAGTTCCTCATCTCCGGCCATTGCCTCCCCGGGCATCCATGCCGACGCGGAGGTTCCGCCCCAGTTACAGCCGATGATACCCACCGGCACTTTCAGAGTCTGCTGCAGCTTCAAGCCGAAGAAATAGCCCACCGCTGACCAGCATTTTGTTCCCGGGTCCCCGAAACACTCCCATCCCGTCTTCTCCTCAGACTCCAAAAACTCCTCGTCTATGTATGCCTTCTTCTGCGTATAATAAAAGCGGAGCATGGGATCTGCGGGGCGGTTCAACGCCTCCTTCTCCGTACAGTTCTGCAGTTCATACTCCATGTTAGACTGCCCCCCGGCAAGCCACACTTCCCCAACGGCAAGATTCCGGCGCACAATCTGTTCACTCCCGCAGGTCACCTGCATGGAATGCTCCACTCCCGCCTCCAGGGGCGGCAGCTGGATTTCAAACCTGCCGTTTCGGACATATGCGCTGCCGTGGCTCTCCTGCTCTCCCATACCGCTCAGCCTTTCTCCGCGGATGACTGCCTCCACCCGCTGTCCCTCCGGACCGCTGCCGAATACAGCAATATTCCTGCCCCTCTGCAGGACGCTGTTGTCACTGAAGATCGCTGCTAATTTTAATTCCATAATAATCCGTTCCTTTCCCGCAAGCTAAACATTCATGTGCCGCTTCAAGACGCTCCGCCACACAAGAAAATCGATTGCTTCGCGTTCACACAAAAAGCAACCATAACATGTATGGCTGCCTTTTATATACTCAGCTTATTTTTGTACATATTGAATTCCACAGGCATTGCACGCAGAAACATAACCGCCATCCTCTTCTTTTACAAACAGCAGCTTACCACAGCTGCTGCAGCTGCGGATACGGATGCCCGCACCGGCCTGACCGGAAGCCTGTTCACCGGAAAGCATCTCTGCAGACAGAAATCCCCCCGAAACCTGCTCTTTGGACTGTGGCTGTTTACCGCGCAGTTCTCCGGCTCCGGCTGCCGGTTTTCCCTGTGCCGTTCTGACCGGCATGGACTCCGACGCCGTATCCTCCGCCGTTTCTCTCACAGATGTCCGCAGCTCCTCATAATCTTCCTCCAGACCAAACAAAGTGAGCTGACCATCTTCCTCAAAATTGTCAAATATCTGAATATCCATGAGTACCTCCCTTTGGATGCTTTTGCCTCTGAAATAAAGTATACTCCAAATAACGCAATACTGCAAGTTTACCTGCGTTTTACTATATCCTGCGGTGCTCCGCAAGTTACTGTTAATGTGGAATTAATCATATTGACTCCGGCCCTCCTCTGCTTTATAATAGCAATATTACTAATAGTAATATATGGAGCAACCCGATGGATAACATAATACTCGGACTTTTATTTTTGTGCAACAAGACAATCTATCAGCTGAGAGACCGGATCAACAAGGGACTGAATTTAATGTACAGCAGCAGCATGGGCAGCATACAAGCCGCAGTCCGAAAACTCTTAAATGCCGGGGATATCTGTTATGAAGAAACTGTGGAGAACGGAAAATACAAAAAAATTTATTGTATCACCGAAAGCGGAAGAAGGCATTTTCTCGAATGGATCAACACCCCCATAGAAGAACACGGCATCAAAAGTCCGGAACTGACAAAGGTTTATTTTATGGGCTTTGCAGACAAAGAAAACAGGGAAACGGCCATAGAGACGCATCTGACATTTCTGCGCGGACAGTATTCCCTGTTAAGCAAAATATGTGAAGAATCAAAAGACATCCGGGTTCCCGAAGAACATAAGGACATATTTCACTATCAGATGATGTCCGCTCTTTACGGCAGGGACCTGATCAAATTTAACATCAGCTGGTTTGAAAGTCTGCTGAACAAAATAAGGGACATTGACTAACACCTCCTGCAGATTCTTTTATTTAAATGATGATCCCATTCCGGAACCGGAGATCAGTTATGGATTCGGCCCGGCCGGCTATGAGATTTATACCGCAAACAATAATGTGACTGACAGTTTCACTTATTATTACGGCAGTGCATATTGGATGGAAATCTGCTTGCAGAAGGCCGCTATGGAACAATAACAAAATCCCCGGGAGGTATCAATATGGAACAATATCAGTTAAAAGATTCGCCGGTTGTATATTACATCAGCGGAAGAGAACAGACTGGGTGGGTACTCTTTATTCATGCTGCGTTTGTAAATCATCAAATGTTCCGGACGCAGATCGATCATTTTCGGGACAGGTATAATATACTGACACTTGACATTATCGGCCACGGACAGTCAACCAATACCCAAAAGGGCGACAGCATAAATAAAATGTCGGCCTGGATAAATGAAATTTTAATAACCGAGCGAATTGAGAATATACACATCGTCGGAGTTTCCTTAGGCGCTGTGCTGGCGCAGGACTTTGCCAATCGCTATCCGGAAAAGGTTAAATCCCTGGCCTGCTTCGGCGGTTATGACATCAATCATTTTGATCCGAAACTACAGGAAAAAAACACCGCTGCGCAAATGCTTATGATGCTGAAAGCCCTGTTTTCCATCAAATGGTTTGCAAAATCGAACAAAAAAATATCCGCATACACTATGCAGGCTCAAAATGATTTTTATGAGATGAATATCCGGTTCCCCAGAAGATCGTTTATGTATCTGGCATCTTTGAGCAGTCTGGTAAACGTCTGCCGGCCAGAGCCAAGAACGTACCCTTTGCTGATCGGCTGCGGGAAACACGATATTCCCATGGAACTGTCGGCTGTCGAACTGTGGAAAAAAAGCGAGCCGGAATGCGATGTGGCTATTCTGGACAATGCGGGGCATTGCGTAAATATGGATGCCCCCCGGGAATTTAATGCAGTTTTAGAAGAGTTCTGGGCAAAGGCATAACACTTTAAAACTCGTTCTCATGTTTTTTGAAAAAATCATAGTACTCCCTGACATTGGCAAGCTCCGTCCATCTCTTCACATCAACCGGTTCCTCGTCCATGTCATATATTTTAGCCCCCCTCATGGCCAACAGGAAGGGAGAGTGTGTGGCAATGAGGAACTGGCAGCCGAAGAACCGGGCGGAATCCTCAATAAATCTCACCAGTTCCTGCTGTTTTTCCGGGGACAGGCTGTTCTCCGGCTCATCCAGCAGATACAGTCCGTTCTCCTGAATCTTCTCCGAGAAATACAGAAAAGCACTCTCCCCGTTGGAGTGTTCCCGCACATTGTCCATCAGATTGGCCCGCACATACTTTGACTGGGTTTTGCTTCGGGCGGACACCACCTTTTTCAGATGATCATAGTCCTCCATGGACTTCATCTGGAATTTAGAGTATTTCATTTCCAGAAACTCGTCAAACAAATCTTCCCTTTTCATGGAAATGCCGTCATTCAGACTCCGCAGGTTCAACATAAAGTCAAATACGTCATCGCTGGTAATGATCCTGCTGTTTCCGGGCAGAGGCTGTTCTGTCTCAAAGGAACACATATCTGTGTAATTTCCAAAGAAATTGGTCCTGTTGAACAAAGTGTCCCGTTCCACTCCCAGGGTCTCCGCAATCACATTCAGGGCAGTTGTCTTGCCGGAGCCGTTGCCGCCGTACAGTATGGTAACCGGCTCAAAATCTATCATCCGAAGCCCATGCCTGGACAGTACCTGAAAGGGATAAAAGGAATCATAGCATGTCCTTTTAATCCCCAGCAGGAAGTCATATTCTCTTTCGACATCAGGAAAGTTAAAACGGGACAAATAAATCATAACAGCTCCTTACTACTTACTCCTCCAGGCTTCCTTTAAGCTTTGCAATCAGCCTTTCGAACCGCTCCTCACCGCGAAGTTCCTCAAAGCAGGCATCTTTTTCCAGGCCCTGGAGGAACACAAGCCGCATCTGACTGCTGACTTTCAGCTGCTCCTGGGAGGGAGCGACTGCCGGTGCAAACAACAGGGAATTAGGTGAATCCATCTGTCCGGACGCCCGCTCCACCAAACGTTCCAGATACCCGTATGCCTCATCCTTCCGCCCGATGCGCAGATAAACCTCGGCAAGCACCCCTGCCCCCATGCCGCCTCCGACACCGAAAATATCATCCAACTGCTCAAAAATCCTGCATATCTCTATACATCTTTCTTCATCCGGCATCATGTCCTCGCCCAGCATACATATGAGACAGGTCCGCACCTCCCCTGCCAGGGCATACAGCCTCCTCTGCACCACGGCCAGCGCTTCATTCCTGTCTCCCTTCTTCAAATACAGCCGCGCCCAGAGCATGGTAAAATCCGCCGTGTTCGTCAGTGTCTCCTTTAACAGTGCCTCCGCCTTTTCCAGTTCGTTCTCCGCCAGGGCAAATGACACCAGCATGGAAACAGAATGCAAATAATAAGCCGGATCGCCGTCATCGTGTATGGTCTGCACCAGCTTCTTTTTCAGGGCAGTCCACCGCTTCTTATCTGACTCACTGCACTCCAACGCGCTCATTTCAAAAAACGATAGTGCCGCTGTGGCACTGAATTTCAAGGGAATACAGGAAGGATACGCATACAGCAGGCGCATCAGCTCTTCCTCCGCCTCTGCCATTCTGCCCTCTCTTGCCAGCCCCATTATGTCAGCCATATACCGGCCTAAATCCGTTTCCGACAGTTCCTCCTCAAAGGCAAGCAGGGAATCCACATCCGTCCCCAGCACCCGCGCCAGGGGACAGAGCAAAGTAATATCGGGATAGGAACTGTCCGTCTCCCATTTGCTCACCGCAGGCGCAGACACTCCCAGCGCTGCCGCCAGCTGCTCCTGGGTCATCCCCTTCTTTTTTCTAAGCTCCGTAATCTTCAGTCCAATCTTCAAATCCATCTCTCTACACCTTTCCCTTTCTCGATTTGTAACCATACGGACTCACACAAACTGAACTCCGAACAGTCTTCACATTGCGCCGGCGTCAATGTAAGTATAGGGGAAGCTTACTACCTCCGCAATGGAGGGAAATTCAACCGGAGAGAAGATTTTTTTAACCGTCAGTTATAATTTTGCTCAAGCCACCCGGCAACCCCGTCTTCGTCATTGGATCCTATGATTGCAGTGGCTTTTTTCTTCAATTCATCATGCGCATTTTTCACCGCATAGCACTCATCGGCAATCTCAAACATATCTATATCATTTTTTCCGTCGCCGAATACAATCAACCGGTCACAGCCCAGCATCTCCTTCAGCTGAGTAATTGCATTTGCTTTTGTCGCTGCCCTGGGCATAATCTCAAGCCACTGCTCTTTTGTATAAATATCCTTCTGATAGACACAGTGATAAAAATCTCTGTACTTTTCGTACAGCGGCTCCAGCTTTTCCGGTTCATCGATGCAGGTAATGTAAAATATATCCCCCTTTTTCAATGCATCCGGCGCAGAAACAACATTCGTCCTGATATCGCCCTTTCGGCTGTCCAGAAAAGAAGCCATGCCTCTTGTGCACTTTTCCGGAACAAAGGAAAATTTTTCTCTGCCCTCAATATAAGCATAGACGATGGGATATATTTTATTTTGAAACAGCTCGTCCAGTATGTCCAGGACAGCGCTGTCAAAATAATTTGCCGCCAATATTTCTTCCGTGGCATTGTCTATGATAAATGCTCCGTTATATACGATCAGAGGGATATGCGCGCATATCCCTCTTGTCACCTTTTTTGCGGTTATCAAAGACCTCGCCGTGGCATACGAGAAGATCATCCCCTTTTCCGTCAGACTGTTTATGACATCATTGGTGTATTCTGATGTAATCTCATTGCTTCTCAGCAGTGTGCCGTCCAGGTCAGATACATACAGTTTTTTCATGTTTATACCTCTTGCGTGTTCCGGTACGCATACTAATCAATAGGATACAAAACATTTTATGATGCTATGAAGCAAATCATTTAATGAAATGCGAGCAGAACAGCACACTACGGGCATTCCCTCTCCAACGCTTCGTACACCCTCAGGATTTCACCCACACTCCAGGCCTGAGCAAAGCAGCCCTTGGAGGAGACCGGATGTCCGCCGTCATAGATTTCCGGCAGCTGTCCGATACAGCCCTCCCGCAGAGCCGCCGTTATACTTTCAAGCTGTTCTCTGACATGAGCCTTTGCCTCCTCCGAATACTCGTTTACTTTCAGGTATGCAAGATAATAACCTCCCAGCGGATACGCCCACACTGTGCCCTGATGATAGGCAAGGTCCCGTTTCAGCTGCTCTCCTCCGTAAAAGGACTGAAACTCCGGATCTGCCGGGTCAAGCGTCCGCAATCCCAGGGGTGTGTATAATTTTCTGAACACTGTTTCCACCACCTGCTTTTCCCTGTCTCTGTCCAGGAGCGAGAACGGAAGGGATACAGCCCATATCTGGTTGCAGCGGATCTGTGTGTCCGGGCACACTGCCCTTTGTGCTGTTCCTGCTCCGGTTTCCGGCCCTTCTCCGACGACCTGTCCGCCGGTGCCGGCTTCCGAACCATCTTCGGCACCGTGGGCCTTCCCGTCACCGGACAGCACATCCTTCAGACATCCGGCCGTCTCATTCCAAAACTTCTCCCGAAAGCTTTCCCTTGTCCGCTCCGCCATAGCTCCGTAATCCGTTCCGTCCTCCGGAATCTCTCCCTTTAACCTGTTTCGGAAAAAGTCCATGATGCATAGCGCATTATACCAGTAAGCATTGATCTCCACCGGCTTTCCATGGCGCGGAGTAGGCAGAATGTCTCCGATTCGAACATCCATCCAGGTCACCTGGTCGTACCCTTCCCCCGCCCGCAGCAGGCCATCCTCTTCCATAGCGATATTATAATCCGTTCCCCGCCTGTACCAGTCGATAATCTCCCGCATCACCGCCCACGCTCCCGTTACAAACGCCTTGTCCCGGGTTCGCAGGAAATATTCGTACACGGCAATGATGAACAGTAGTGCCGCATCCACCGTATTGTAACGAGGTTCCTGCTTCCCCTCAGGAAACAGGTTCGGCATAAGCCCTTTTTTGCAGTACATCATAAAGGTTCTCAGAATGCTTTCCGCTGTTTCATACTGTTTCACCGACAGACAGCAGCCGGACAGAGCAATCATAGTGTCCCTTCCCCAGTCTTCAAAAAAGGGATATCCCGCCAATATGGTCTGCTTGTCCGTAGATGCACGGTAGGAAACAAACTGATCCGCAGCCACAGCAAGCGCCCGGGCTGTCTCGTCCGCAAATCCCGCCCGCTTTCTCAGACCGTCCCTGTACTGGGTCAGGCATTCCGCCATCCGAAGGGTCGCCCCCTCTCCTGACCGCATGCTCCAACGCCCGATTATGGGAGCTGTGCCGTATATTATCTCTCCCATAACTCTTTGTCCCGGCAGCGCCCTAAACTTAACAGTGTGATTCACCGCCGTACAGCCGGTTTCTTCCCTGCCATCACAGGCATCACTTGCATAATATAAATCCGTCCGGAATTTTAAGAACGTCTGTGACAGGATTCCATTGGTCTCAAAATAAAGAGTCTGCCCGTTAGAGCGTATGCGCCCCCTTGTATACCCCTTCTGTCCCTCCGGTCCCGAACAGCTTTCTGCAGTAAACGCGAAATTCTGCCTTTGCGACAGTCTTACCCCCTTAGGCACAAACTCCAGCTGAGGGATCACCTCCAACGCAGCCTTGTCCGCTGAACGGTTCCATATCTCATAGGAAACGCCCACCGTGTTCTCATTTGGCATCAGAACCACGGTCTTCGTGATTTCTATTCCCCCCAGCTCATAACGCCAGACCGGATAATCCTCAAAAGAAAAAGAAGCCAGGAAGCGGTAGCCTGTCTCACGTCTGGAAGGCTCTGTAAAATCCTGAGTCGAAAGATGGGTCTTCTGCCCACCCTGAATCAGTATTTCCTCCATCCTGTGTATCATGTTATAACGGTGATTGGGGGCTTCCTCCGCAGGACAGCTCATGAGCAGAGCATGATCATTTCTGCTGCAGGAACCCGCCATGGTAAGAGACGAAAATCCACCCAGACCGTTGGTCATCAGATAGCAATTCTCCTCTCCTCTCTCCATTGTCTTAAAATCTTGTCTGCCATAAACAAATTTCACTGTCATATCCTCGCGTTTCGATACTTTTTAGTTGTCCAGCCGATGGTATCACAAAATTCACCCGCAGTCAACGAAGTCATTTTAGTTTCGAAACTCTCCAAAAACTTTTTTCGTTGTGTTTTGTTTGAATTTCTGCTATACTACTCTAAATATATGAACTGCAATCCGAAAGGAGTTTCGCTATTTCATGGTTACAATAAATGACATTGCATCAAAACTTGGAGTATCAAAAAGCACGGTGTCCAAGGGTCTGAATAACGCCACGGACATCAGTGCGGAGATGCGCAAAAAAATCCTTGAGACTGCGGTCGAACTGGGCTACAACAGCAAACGCCTGATGAACCGGGAAAAGAAACTGTGTATCATTATTGAAAATATGGATTATCATACCCCGAACCAATTTGGATATGACATCATTCTTGGCTTTCGGCAAATGGCGGAGCCCGATGGCTGGACCGTGGAGGTAGTTCCCATAGACAAGGATTTTCAGCGTGAAATCCCTTACGGTGTGTTCATGATGCAAAACGGTTATCTGGGAGCATTTATCCTGGGCTTCTCCCTGATCGATCCCTGGATGACGGAATTTCGCACCAGCAAAATTCCTGCCATCCTCTATGACAACTATATAGGCAGTAATCCCAGGATTGCATCTGTTGGCTGCGACAGTCAGGAAGGCTTCGACCATGCTGTAAAGCACCTGCTTGACCTGGGCCACAGGAAAATAGGACTCATCTCCGGACCGCTGGAGTCCTACATATTGAAAGCACGATACAACGCCTATATAAACGCTCTGTCGAAATATAACCTGGATATCAACGAAGATTATATCGGTCTTGGCTACTACGTAGCAGACTCCACCAGAGAACATGTGCAGCGCATGTACAATCTCGGTGTGACGGCTATCATCTGTTCCCATGACATCCGCGCTGTCTCCGCAATCACAGAATGTATGAACCGGGGACTCCGCATTCCGGAGGATCTGAGCATCATCGGCTTTGATGATCTGCCACTGGCCGCTTCCACGGAGCCTCCCCTGACTACCGTGAGGCAGGATCGTCCTGCCCTTGGCAAAGCCGGTTATTACGCCATGTCCTGTCTGTTGAACGATCTGCCTATCGGTTCCATCATGCTGCGGGCCCCTCTGATCGTCCGCAGTTCAACCGGAACCGCAAGGAAGTTTTTTTGACATAATACATTCTTGCTTCGCAGGAGTGCAGCATTTCCGGGCTGTGCTCCCTTTTACTGTCCGAATAATCGGACAGTAAAAGCTCCCTGTACAAATTTACGGTCTCAATATTCCGGCATCTCCAATTCTTAGCTGGCCATTTCGGCTCCATTCGTACTTAGGATACTTTTATTTTTCTGTATAGCAGACCAGGAAAAAATATGTTATTATTTCGTTATAAGCCCTGACTTTTATTCGGGCACCTACACACAGCCTGCAGATCACCCATGGCTGAACTGTTATACAAACACGAAGAAATGAGGGTAAATATGTACGATAATTATATCTTTGACTTATATGGCACTTTGTCTGATATCCGCACCAACGAAAGCAAGGCTTCTCTGTGGAAGTACATGGCAAGATACATGACTCTGCAGGGTGCTCCCTATTCCGCCCCTGAGCTGCGGAAGCGGTACAGAGCCCTGATCGATGCCCTGCGTCTGGAGCAATACGAAAAGAACAGAGCGCAATTTCCCGGATCGGAACCGGAAGAGATCGAGGTAAACCTGTCAGAAGTCTTTTCCCGGCTGTACAGCGAAAAGAACATTGTCCCTGCGCCTCAGCTGCTCGCGGACTGGGCGTTGATGTACCGCACTGTCTCGCTGGACTATGTCCGTCTTTATGATGGTGCGGAAACATTGCTTAAAGAACTCCGCAGCCGCGGCAAAAAGGTTTATCTTCTCTCAAACGCACAGCGTCTGTTCACTGAACCCGAACTGCGTTCCCTGGGTATTTATGATCTGTTTGATGATGTGCTGATCTCCTCGGACATCGGGTTCATGAAACCTTCCCGACAGTTTTACACTGCGCTGTTAAAGAAGCACAGCCTTGACCCAAACACTTCCGTGATGATCGGAAATGACTGGCAGGCCGATGCCTGGGGTGCTCACAAGAACGGTCTGGCATGCATGTACATCCATACGGCACAGTCCCCTGAACCGGCAGGCGAGCTTCCCCCCGGCTGCGTGCGCCTGAATACCATTTTGGACGTCTTGCTTTCAGTTTCATGACCGGATTATGTACTTTCACCCCAGTCCGAGCCAATTCTTGAGAGGGTTGACTCCTTTCGCCTTCTCAAGAATGTCATCCCGATTCTCCCGAACGTATCGGAGCAGTTTCGTAATCTCTTCCTCGGAGAATCCCTTCCTCTTGTCAAGGATCGCATCCGGTACGATAAATTCCGCGTACTCCTCTCCCCGCATAAAGCTGATGCGGGCAAATTTACGCCCTTCCTTTGTCAGTATGCCCGAAATAACGGACTGAATATTTTCCATGCTTACCTCCATGATTCCGCTTAAAATTCAGCAGGCTTTTCACAATTTTTAACCTGTTCAATATAGTAATCCAGCAAATCATATATCCAATCTCTTATGTGAGAAAAACGGAATCCCATATCCTCTGCCTTCTCGGTGTTAATGCTGTACTCCGCCACTCCATTATAGGGGGCATCCTCACCCTGCTCACTGATCATGGCCTTTGCACCCGTCCTTTTTTCCACATGATCAAGAATCTCCCTCACTGAGATCGTACCGTGGGAGCAGCCGTTTATGGCACCGGTGAGATCCTTATCTGCCAAGAAAGCCATAAATCTTCCCGCCTCATCCGAACGGATGAATCCCATTTGTTCATTCGGGTTATCAATGTGCATGGGCACCCGCTTCATCGCATGCTCCACATAGAACAGCAGTCTCTTTGTATAGTCGTCTCTCCCCACCACAAAAGGATATCTTACCGCAATCCAGTTCCTGTCCCGATAATGCTGCCACAGGGCACATTCTGCCTGCTGTTTCAACTCATTATATGGGAAATCCGCTCTGGAACACCAGATAAGCTGCCTGTTCACTGCGTCAAAGTCCTCCTCCCTGGTGTCCTTTTTTAAATCATATACGGAGGTGCTGGACATATAAATATATTTTCCGCAGTTCAGCACATCCAGGGCATATTTGATATCGTTGGAACAATAAGCAATCTTATCATACACCACGTGAAATTTCCTGCCCTTTAAGGCGCTTTCCATGGAAACGGGATCTGTGCGCTCCAGCTGTATCCGGTCCACCCGGTCTCCAAAATCGTCTTTCGCTCTCTGCCTGGTGGCAATGGTGATATCATGCCCCCGGCGCAGCAGCTCCTCCACCATCGCTACGCCAAAAAACCTCGTTCCGCCCAACACCAATATGTTCATAAAGATTCCTTTCCGGCCCGACGCCCTGTCAGCACTATTCCCGATAGAATCACATCTCACTGCATCAGCTTTTTATTCTCCGTCCCCAGAGAACGCGCTATGCCTTTTACCTCTATGCTGCTTATGCTCGCTTTTTCCATCCGCTGTCTCCTTGTACTGTTAAGTCTGCTATCATGCTTTTTCAAATGCCTCTTTATCCATACAATCCTCATCTTACTCATAAATCGGATAATCCCTGCCGGCTCTGACCATCACCGGAATAATGTCTATGGGCGCAGGCACTGTCACCGTCTGCCCGCCCTCATAAACCTTCTTTGTATAAGCATCTGTCCAGTTTGTCCCCCCGGGCAGATAAATCTTCCGCTCCACAGCCCCTGCCTCCATCACAGGGGAAACCAGAAGGTCCGGCCCGAACATATAGGAGTCCTCCACGTTCCAACAGGCCTTATCCTCCGGAAAATCATAGAACAGCGGCCGCATTACCGGCGCACCGCACTCACTGGCCGCCCTCATGCATTCCCTGATGTAAGGACGCAGCCTCTCCCGGATAAAAAGATATTTAGTCAAAATCTCATAATTATCCTCTCCGAAGCTCCAGACCTCATTGTCCCGGCCGCTTGTCAGCTGGCGCACACCATTTCGAAACTCCTGCTCCCTCTCATACCAGGGCGACCGCTCACCGTGCATACGGAACACAGGACAGAAAGCCCCCCAGGCAAACCAGCGGACCAAAAGCTCCCTGAAGGCAGGATCCTGAATATTGCCCCCCAGAAAACCGCCGATGTCGGAAGTCCACCAGGGAATCCCCGCCATGCTCATAGACAGTCCTGCCTGCAGCTGTTCCTGCATGGAGCGGAAGGAGGAGTGAATGTCCCCTGACCAGGTCAGGACGCCGTATTTCTGGCTTCCGGCCCAGGCGCAGCGCACCAGACTCATGATCTCTGTCTCGCCCTCCGCTTTCAGGCCCTCATAAAAGCCTTTGGCATAGCCCACAGGATAAGTGTTTGTACACTGCAGCGCAGGCCCCGCATAATAGCGGTAATTGTCAAAATCATAGGGTCCGTACTCCGGCTCCGCCTCATCCAGCCAGAAACAGCGAATCCCCTTTTTATAATAATTTTCCCTGCAGCGCTCCCAGACAAACCTTTGAGCGCCGGGATGAGTAGCGTCATAAAACACTGTGTTTCCCATCCAGGTCATATGGTTCTGGTTGCCTCTGTCTGCATTCACCAGATACCCCATATCCGCCATTTTGCCAAAATTCTCGCTGCGCTCATCGATAGTTGGCCAGACAGAGACCACCGTCTCGATGCCCAGCTCCTTCAACTCCTTTACCATTCCCTCCGGGTCAGGCCAGTCCAGGGGCTCGAATTTAAAGTCCCCCTGCATGGTCCAGTGGAAAAAGTCGATGACAATGGCATCTATGGGCAGCCCCCGCCGCTTGTGTTCTCTCGCCACCGCAAGCAGCTCTTCCTGAGTGCGATAGCGCAGCTTACACTGCCAGTAACCCATTCCGTACTCCGGCATCATGGGAGTGCGCCCTGTCGCCAGGGAATACTGAGCCTCGATTTCCGCGGGAGTGTCCCCCGCCGTGATAAAGTAATCCAGCTTCTTCGTGCTCTTCGCATGCCACTCCGTCTTGTTTGTGCCAAAGACTGCGCTGCCGATAGCCGGGTTGTTCCAGAAAAAGCCGTAGCCTCTGCTGGATACATAAAAGGGCACGCTGGCCTGGCTGTTGCGGTGCGCCAGTTCCAGGATGGCTCCCTTTTTATTCATATGCTTCTCCTGATACTGGCCCATGCCGAAGATCATCTCGTCATCAAAAGCCTCGAACCGAGCCGTCAATTCAAAGTCCGTGCCTCCCTGCAGGGGCTTAAGCTCTCTCGCATCCACCCGGAGCGGCACACAATAACGATTGATCCTGTTACGGTTGCGCCAGTACTCCTCCGTCAAAAGCTCCCCCTTTTGATTATAAAAGGAAATCCAGCCCTCATGAGAAATCTTCACGGTAATTTTACCGTTTATCATGGCGACCCGGGTTCCGTTCTGATGGTACTTTGCCCACTCTTCCCCCTGATACCAGGGATCCGTCACGTCAACGGTCTCAAAAGTGATTTCCGGCATCACCTCCTCAACCGGCTCCGTCAGCGCCCAGTCATTTCCCTCCATCAAAGGCTGCGCCGTCATCCTGACCCGGACGGAGTTCCTGCCCCAGGGCTCCACCCAAACCTGGGATTTTCCCTCCGCTATGACTATTTTATTTCCCTCCTGATAAATGCGCATTCGCTAGTCCTCCTGTTCACCATATTTTAACCCGTTTGAGCCCGTGGCCAGATAAAATCTGCCAAAGGTCCTGCAGTCGCCGTCAATGCTGTTTATCTCCCCGAACATCTGCCTGTCCGTGTTCAGGCGCTCAAAGGTCCTGCCTTCATCCAGTGTGCGGTAAAATCCGTACTGTCCATCTATAATGCCGTTGAAGTATATTGCCTTTGCATCTCTGTAATAATCGCCGGAAGGAGTTCCCAACCCCAGCCCCATGCGGTATACCGTGATGCCGGGAGCAGTGAGACGGGTCAGGCTGATGCCGTCGCTTTCCCTGTCATATACCAGCTTCCAGAGTCCCCCGGCGCCCACAGCCAGATAAAACACGCCGCGCTTTCCCGTCTCGCCGCGCACCTCTGTTTTGTCAGCACAGTCAATCAGGCCGAAATTGATCTCAGGAAACTCTCCAGGCAGCTTGTACTCTCTGTAGGTCTGCCCCCCGTCATGGCTGATATAAAAGTCCGATTCCCCTCCGAAACCGTAAAACAGTTCGCTGTCCACCCTGTCAGAAAAGATCTTTACATTGCCCTCAACTTTAAGTCTGTCCGTCTTATCGTACACCTTACAGCAGGAAAAGCTTTTTCCGCCGTCACGGCTGACAATCAGCCGCCTGACAGGAAGCTCAATTCCGTCCGCCACAGCCCAGACTATATTCTGTCCGTCGGGGGACATGGCCACCCAGCCAGAGTTCACGTTGGGATGCTCAATGCCATGCAGAGCCTCATCCAAATCCTCGGTCAGACCGAATGGCATAGCCAGGCGCTCAAAGGTTCTGCCCTGGTCATTGGACAAGATCAATCCACCCAAAGTCTTACCCGTCCAGTTGCCCCTGGGCGTCACAATCAGCCGCTCAGGCTTCTCGTCTGAAAAATCCGCATTGATACATGTGATATAACGATTGCCATCGGCATCCGCAAAGGAATTGCCGCAGGGTCTGTCCAACTCCTCAAAGGCAAAACCACCCAAATCCCCAAGGATATCTATGACCTGTACACTGCCTGCCGGCATACTGTACACATTCAGATGCACCGTCTCCTCAATGCCGTCGCACCAGTCCGTAAAACTACACACTTCCGCCTTCAGATTCCGGGTGCGGAACACGCCTGTGCCGGAGTTAAACCACGCTTCATTGTCATCAAAGGGATTAATTTTGATGTCGCTGAGCCAGTGAATCAGAGAATGACCCCCGTTACATTCAGGACGCATATAAGGTGCCCGGAAAGATATTTCCCCCTCCTCCAGATCATACAGCACCTGCCGCCAGGTTTCTCCGTAATCCATGGAAAGGAAGACGCTGTCCCCGTCATCCTTCACGATAGTAGTGACCGCCAGCATACCCGGCGTCTGCCTTGACACACTGATGCCGGAAAATCCATAGTCCAGAACATCTCCGATTCCGATCTTCTCCTGTCCGATGCCCTTCACCGACGAGGCACTGCCGGGAGTGATATCCTCCATAGCCCCAAGGCGCAGCAGGTCTGCCGGACTGCCATCTGTCTGCGGCAGAATCGGGTATCTCACCACATGGCCGTCAATAGTATCCCCTGAGTCGCAGCTGTAGCCGTTCTCCACCACATAAGAGCGCCTGCCTGTGGACGCAAAGGTTACATACAAATATTTTTCATCCATGCACCAGCGCTGCGCCACGAGGCCGTTCAGTCTGCAGCCCTCAATGATATGGCTCTCCGGCTGTTCCATCTCCTCAAAGCTTTCGCCGCCGTCATAGGATATGTACAGGCCGTGTCCCCGCATGGGAATTTCCGGCTCCGGCCTCCCCATCTCCGCCGGATTCCCGGCTTTCTTCGTGTCGTCCGCTCCTGCTATGCCGGTCACTTCCGCCATGCCCGTCACTCCGGCGCTGCCCACCATCAGGCTTCCCTGTATCTGAGCCACAAAGGTCAGATAATTTTCCGACAGCGCTGTCATTTTCTCCCAGTTGTGCCCGCGGTCTGTGCTTTTCCACAGTCCTTCCTGCTGGGATGCATAAAAAAGAGTATCACCTTTCACGCAAAGTCTCTCGCCTGTCCCTCTGCCGTTCAGGTTGCCGTGAATCATCACCGGAAGCTTCTCATAGACAAAGTTCTCGCCGTAATCCTCCGAGATTGCCAGCACGCCCGAACCCGAGCTGTTGACACCACAGGCAATGTAAAGGCTGCCCGGCCTCTCCTCATCTATTGCCAGTGCAATGGGAAAGGTCTCGCTTAAGTCTTCCATTGTCACATGAGGAATCAGGCTGATCCAGCGCTGCTCTCCCGCATCAAAGCGATAGGTGCCGCCGATGTCCGTCCTGATATACAGCACGTCCTTCTCCCGCTCCGAATAAAGAAAGCCTGTGACATAGCCGCCCCCTGGAATCGGCAGATTGCGATATTGATATGGTATTTGTCTCATACGGTTCCCCCCGCTTCTTCATTAATAATTATCGATCATAACTATTCAGGTTTATCCGCAAAATCGGCTCTTAACAGTTATCTTATATTATAAACGATTTCCGCCTGGAACACAAATTGCATTGATGATCAAAATATTTTCTCTTAATCCTCTGATTTCTGTTACTCCTATAAGATATTCATTTCCGTTTTTACTATCCTCTTGGAACACATTTATGAATCGTAAACGTCAATATACGCTCGCCTGCTAAATGCCGGAAAATTGTCGTTATAAAATAAAAAGCTAAATGCCTACGAGACACCCCTCATAAACATTCAGCTTTATTTGATTTTATTTTAATCCTTTCATCATGCGGCACGAAAGCAGGCATTCATCTCCATTGACCATGTAGATCACCCGGTTCTGAAAATCAATTTCCCTGATATTATCCTTGTTCACCAAAAATGACCGGTGACAGCGGTAAAATCGCCCTTTAGTCTTTCATAAGCTCTAAGAATGTATCCTCCAACGTCTCGCTTGCCTCATAAAGTCCTGTCATTACCACATTGTGTGATACCAGTAATTTTGCAACATCAATCTTTTCACTGGCGGCAATATTAATCCGTAGCTCTTGCCCGTTTCGTGAAACCACATGATACCCATTTCCCTGAAGGATTTTTTGTGTAGCTTCCGTGTCCAAACTTTCTATTACATAAGTAATCTGTTCCTCCTTCCTGCCACCCCGAAACTCCATAAACCGAATGATCTCACCATTTTTGATTATGATCGCCCTGTCACACATTTTTTCCAACTCACCCAATAAATGGCTTGAAATCAATACAGTGATATTTTTTTCGTTCGCAATCTTCCTGATATATTCACGGACTTCATAGATACCTTCCGGATCCAGTCCATTGGTAGGTTCATCCAGTACCAGAACATCAGGATCCTTTAATAAAGCCTGTGCAATCCCCAGTC